>JADHXC010000010.1 GCA_016783135.1 Dehalococcoidales bacterium
ATCCCCGTGCGGCCCATATGGGCCGCCTTACCCTTCCTAGCCAGGAAGGAGCCTTCTGCGGAAGGGGGGAAATATTATATCTGGGGGACACCGGCAGAATCTGGTTTCAGATTCTGCTAACGTCATTCTGTAAGAATGACGCCCAGACACCCCTGCCGAAGGGGCTCCGCCCCTCTGGACTCCCCTTTTTCAGCACCCTGCTATATCTCAGTATTGAGCTAGTCGCTTCCTTTCGCCATCAGGCAATCACACCTTTCGATTTCAGGCGGTCAATATCCTCCCAGGTATAGCCATTCTCAAGAAGCACTTCCTCGGTATGCTGGCTGAACTCCGGAGCAGGCATCCGGAGGGTCGCCGGGGTCTTGCTCAGCTTTATCGGGTTGGCGATGACTTCCAGGTTACCGTGGGTTGGGTGGTCAATGGTGACAAACATGTCATTGGCCCTGGCCTGCGGGTCGGCGATTGCCTCAACGAAAGTCTGGTACGGTGCGAAAGGTAGTCCCGCTATCTTCAGACGCGACTGCCACTCGGCAAGGGGCCTCTCGCGGAAGACATCCTCTACGATGTGGTACAGGGCGGCGCAGTTCTCCATCCTCACCTCGAAAACCTCGAACCTGGGGTCATGCTCCAGGTCTTCCCGGTCTATCGCCTTACAGAATTGCGACCAGTAGCGTTCCTGCTGAAGCAGGGCAAGCAGCACCCACCGTCCGTCTTTCGCCTCATAGGGGAGAGTCAGGGGATTCAGTGCCTCCTCCCGCGACTTCACCCGCCAGTCAGCCAGGTCCAATCCGGTGGTCAGCGCCCCGGCTATAAAGAATGAAAGCTGGTAGAGGCCGACGTTTAGCAGTGACAAGTCGACCTCCTGCCCCATTCCGGTTTTCTCACGGACATACAGGGACGTCATTATACCGGCGAACAGGCTGAGTGCGGTAACGTTATCGCCGATGCCGCCACCGTCAATAAGAGGAGCCGACCCGGGCACGCCAAGCAGGTATCCCAACCCTGACCGCGCCCAGTAGGCAATAGAATCATAGGCCGGGTCATTCCGATCCGGGCCGTTCTTACCGTAACCGGACAGCCCGGCATAGATGAGCCGGGGATTCAACTGGCCCAACGCGTCGTAGTCCAGTTTGAACTTCTCCCGCTCGAAGAGTCGCAGGTTAGTGGTAAAGACATCAGCACCTTCCACCAGACGGTAGATTATGTCCCGACCCTCGTCCTGTGAGAGGTCAACCGCCAGGCTCCTCTTGTTGCGGTTATAGGTCTCCCAGTTGTAGTTGATTTTAGACGGAGCACCGGCACCACCACTACCCAGGCCAGCCTGAAAACCACGCCAAGAGTCCCCGGTCTTTGGGTTCTCGACGTGGATAACCTCAGCACCGAAATCGGCAAGGTGACGGGCCGCCATCGGCACCGCAGCCACCTGTGAAACATCTATGACTTTGATACCGTCAAGCGCCTGGTTCATGTGGTCCTCCCTCAAGGTGGGTGAAATGCGGCTCCTGCGAACGTCCGAAGCAGGCGGAAGTCATTATGGACTATTCTGCTGTACACGGCTTAGCGCAATATGTACCCACCGTCAACATTCAGGGCCTGGCCGGTTACATTGCGGGCGTCATCGGAAGCAAAGAAGACTACCGCCCGGCCCATATCTTCCGCGGTCTGCTCTCTCCCGAGAGGCGCATTGGGCTCAACAAGACGTGTCCGCCAGAACTCCTCAGGCGTCAACCCCTCAATCTCCGCACCGGCGAAACGTTCCGGTAGCTCTTCTCCTGACTCCTTTGCCTGCTTGATTTGGTTGTACATAGCGGTTGCCCCTCTCTCCCATAGCGGGGTATAGACCCACCCCGGGCAGACACAGTTGACATTGATGTTACTCGAGGCCAATTCACGGGACAACGACCACGTGAAGGAGATGACACCCGCCTTGAACACCGAATAAGGCATATTGCCGAAGTCACCCAGTCGACCGGAGATGGACGATATGTTGACTATTTTACCGCTCTGCTGCGCTGTCAGGTGGGGTACAACAGCCCGGCACATGATAATCGTCGGCTTGAGGTTGATTTCGTAGGAACCCAGCCACTCCTCGTCGGTGCGGTTCGTTATGCGAGCCGGCTCGGTCCGGGATTCCGGTACTCCTCTCATACCACCGACATTGTTGACCAGGATATCAATCCTGCCAAAGCAGTCCATTACGGCGGCCACCGCTCTTTCCACGTCATCACTGGCGGTAAGGTCAGCGACTACGGGAAGTGACCGACGTCCCATCTCCTTGACCTCATCGGCGGCGTTCCGGGCGTGGTCACCATCAATATCAATCACGGCAACGTCCGCGCCCTCCTCAGCAAGACAACGGACTATGCCCCTGCCAATCCCCTGCGCTCCACCGGTAACTACTGCCACTTTTCCTTCGAGTTTCAATTGACACTCCTTTGCAGACCTTATTATATTCTCTACCTATGGTATCGGTGTCTCCAGAATCCACCTGCGGATGTTCTCAGCGACTTCCTCGCCGGCGTCCTCCTGGATAAAGTGGCCTGCGTTCCTGATGGGCAGAGGGGGAGCGCAGTTGCGGAAGATGGACCGGAACATACCCTCTCCCGCCCTGGTTATGGCGTCTCCTTCCGCCCAGGGCAGGAGTACCGGTAGTTCAAGCGTCTTCAGCACCTCGATGGCAACACGGTTGTCATAGGCGCCAGGATGTTCCGGACGTATCGGTACCTGACGGGGCCAGAGGAGGGCTGCTGTCTGATACTCCACCGACGGGAAGGGTGCCCCGTAGGCGGCTGCTTCGGCTTCGGTCAGTTTGCGGTTGCTGACAGCCTGCTTCATCATTGCCGGCAGGTCGAATTCTGCCAGCCGTTGTGAAAGTCTTCTCCAGGTCATGAAGGCCCCTCCCATTCCCCCGGTCTCCGCAGCAGATGGCCCACCAGGTCTACCCCCATCGGGAATGCCGGTGTTCATCGGGACAATCCGGGCGAAGCGCTCGGGCAGCTGGGAGACAACCCGCAGGCCAACCAGACCTCCCCAGTCCTGGCAGACCAGCGTGATGCGGGTCAGGTCCAGCTCCAGGATGAATTTCCGCATCCAGCGCACGTATGCCCTGTAGCTGTAGGCGTTATCCGCAACCGGCTTGTCAGACCGACCAAACCCTATCTGGTCGGGCACGACAACACGGCCTACCCCGGATAGAACCGGCATCATGTGTCGGTACAAATAGCCCCAGGTCGGCTCCCCGTGAAGCATCAGTATCGGGTCGCCGGAGCCTTCCTCCACGTAGGCCATTCTAAGCCCCTCTATCTCCATGTAGCGCGGTTCGTAGGGGTAGTCAGGCAGATTGGCAAAACGCTCCTCCGGCGTACGCAGCACCGAACCGTCGGGCCAGGTTAATTGCATCCGACCGGTTTGCTGCCGAGCGAACCCGGCCACCAGCCTGATATCGGCAGGGTCCATGCCCTCGGTGACCTCCGCCACCCATGCTCCGAAGTCCAGCAGGTCACTGTCAATCTCGTGCTTCGGCGGACGCGGCTCGTAGCGGTCCCAGAAACCGAAGACGGTGGCTGTCGAGGGCCGGTTTCGCCCGAGGTCCCCCAGTTCCAGGGCATAGAGGTGGTCGTGCTCCGAATACCAGTAGACCCTGCCCGCGCGGATACCGGTCGCTCTCTCCAGTGCCCGGGCAACTTCCGGGCGGACATCAAGCTCCTGCTCCACCAGCAGCGGGTCGGCACGGAGATAAGACAACTCTTCAGCGGATGGTGTAATGAACTTCATAATGACCTCCCCACCGTCCTGTCAAGGAACTCGACTATGCTTCGGGCGATATCCGGGCCGCGGTCATCCTGAAGGAAGTGCGCCGCATTGTCAAACGTTATCGGGCCTTCGGCATGTGGCAGCAGCTCCTTCAGTCGGTTAGCGTACTCAATTGGAAAGACATTGTCCTCCGGTGCCCAGATAAGGAGGCTTGGTACGTGTGACAGTTCCGGTAACCGGCGCTCGATGGCGAGCATATCCTCCCAGCCACGGTCGCCTTCACGCATCGGGATGGTGCGCGGCCATGTCAACACCACGTGGTCCGAGTCCGCCTCATCGTAGATGTGGTGATAGGCACGGGCTTCAGTCTCACTCATGCCCCGCCGGGAGACAAGTGACGGCCCGGCGTGGGACAGAATCTTGTGCCGTTTCATAAAGAACTGGCCTATCAATGGTGCGTGCCATGTTGTCCAGGGACGTGACGAAGAATGGAAGCGACCGACATTGCCAGTGAACAGCCAGGTATTCATCATCACCATTGCATCCAGCCGTTCCTGGCGTTGCAGCGCGGCACCGACACCTTGCGGACCTCCCCAGTCCTGCCCCACGACGACGAATCCCCGCAGCCTGAGCTGGTCCATGAGAGCTACCAGGTCGGCGATATGGTGAGGCATCGTGAGAGCGCTGTCTACCCGCGGTTTATCCGAGTAGCCCGCTCCAACCCAGTCCGGCACGATAACCCGGTAACCGGACCCGGTCAGCGGCGGAATGAAATAACGGTAGAGGAAACCCCAGGTGGGGTTTCCATGGAGGAGCAGTACCGGTCGGGCTCCGGGGTCACCTTCGTCTACATAGGCCATGGTCCGCCCGTTCACGGTAATCGCACGCTGCTCCCAGGGAAAGATTGCCTTGAGCCAATCAGGTTTTTCAAGCAGTTTTCGGGTCATGCGAACATCACCTCCTTTCGATGAGAGAAACAGAATAGTGTCTCAGGTGAACTGTAAGCGCCATTATAGCAGGCTGCTACGATAGCAGACAAGCAGCCGCTCAACCCCGATGTTTACCTTCGGTGCGAACTCACGACATACCGCCAGCCAGGACTCCTCCAGAGCGCCCAGGGCTACAATCATATCATCGAGGTCCAACAGAATCGCCCTCGGCAGGCTGTCCACAAAGTCGCTGCCCCCGGCCTCATTATTGCTCCAGCCCGCTTATTGTTAGCACTCGTTCCAGCACCACAGCCACACCGTCGTCATCATTACTGGTAGTGGAGTAGCTGCAAAGGGATAATACTTCAGGAACGGCGTTGGCCATGGCTACTGCAGTACCACATGAAGTCAGCAAATCAACATCCGGAATATCATCGCCAAAGGCAAGTACATCAGCCATTGCGATATCCCGCGACATGAGGAGATGCCGCAGAGCGCCGGACTTTGATGCCCGGATACTCAGGATATTGAGAAACGTCATCCCGTTGGCCGGCACCACTGATACAATATCGCCGTATCGCCGCGAGACCTCCGCAGCCAGGTCAGAGATATCGCCCCCACCACGACTGATAGCAATCTTGGCGGGGTTTCTCGTCAGAGCCTCGTCTACGGACGTGACCATATCCGGTGTTGCCGCGTTTAACCGCCAGAGCGTCTCTGCGTCGGCTGCCCAGTTGGCACCGAACTCCCAGCCTTCGATTTCCACCGTCACGCGCACTTCCGGTCCCATGCCTACGAGCAGGTCGACAATGCCCTTGGCCACCCCTGTCGGGAGCACCTCCCTGAACGCACCGGAGAGAGGAGGTGCTGCCCGTCCAACCGCGCCGGTCATGATTACCAGAGAGCAGATGTTTGTCAGGTTATCACCGACCAGGCGGCGAAGCGTACGAATGGGTCGAGAGGTGGCAATGCTGACAGGAATACCACATGCTACGCACCCCCGGATAGCCATGCGATTGCGCTCGGATAGCTGTGTCCGGCTGTTAAGCAGGGTCCCGTCAAGGTCCACTGCAATCGCACCGGGGATACGGTCAAATGTGGGAAGGTTCATCGCTTTCCAACTCCGGAACAGCACCCTCTTAAGTACGCATAGGTCACGCAGACAGCGCCAACCGCCACAGACATTATGTCGTAATGAGACACCACTTGCAAAGTAACCGGTAAGCGCTGGTTGCGTGTCCGAATAGGCAAAGAATGCCCCCGGGGCGGAGTCCCGGGTCACCATCCCGCGATATTGATAATTGTCCGCACAATGATGTAGAATGAGCCAATGTTTCTTACGTGAAAGGAGCACCACGAGCAATGCGCAATTACATAATCCGAAGAATTGCTCTCATGATACCCACTCTTTTGCTGGTAACCATAGTGGTCTTTCTCACCATTCGCCTTATTCCCGGTAGCGCGGTGGAGATGATGGCTATCGAGATGGGGTCGAGGGAATCGACCGGTGGGCAGATGGACATCAAAGCGGTCGAGGCAATGCTCGGAATGGACATGCCGTGGCATGAGCAATACCTGACATGGATGGAGGGTATTTTCCTGCGTGGCGATTTCGGGGATTCCCTATGGTTAAAGCGTCCCGTACTCCCCGAGATAGTCGCCAGGCTGCCGGTAACCTTTGAGCTTGGTCTTCTCTCATTTTTGATATCACAGGTCATCGCCATCCCGATAGGTCTCTATTCCGCGATACGTCAAGACACCATTGGCGATGTAGTGGGAAGGACTTTTGCCATTGTTAACCTGGCGACGCCTGCCTTCTGGTTGGCGACTATGATTATGGTCTTCCCATCCGTCTGGTGGGGTTGGTCACCACCGATGCGCTACGTTCCTTTCGGTGACGACCCCATGTCTAACCTCGAACAATTTCTCATTCCTGCAATACTCATGGGTACGGCGATGTCGGCAACGACAATGAGGATGCTGCGTACTACAATGCTTGAGGTACTGCGGCAGGACTACGTGCGGACTGCCTGGTCGAAAGGTCTGAAAGAGCGCGTAATCGTCATCCGTCACGCCATGAGGAACGCCATGATTCCCGTGATTACCATGATATCCGGTCAGGTACCCATTATGATAGGTGGTGCCGTCATAATGGAACAGATATTCAGTCTGCCCGGTATGGGACGGCTTTTCCTGGATTCCATCAACAGAAGAGACTATCCTTTTGTCAGTGCCATAAACACTCTACTGGCTGCATTCGGCATGGTACTCATTCTACTGACAGACTTAAGCTATGCTTTTCTGGACCCACGGGTCCGCTACAAGTAGCATTCATATCCACTGACAAGTAAGTGGTTAATCTGTCAGACGACCTGACAAGGTAAGTGGTCAACATATCATCCGACCTGACAGTTCTTATTCCAGGTAATCTCATTACAATACCGGCAAAGAGTTCCTTGCACAGTCAACTTCCGTGTCAGAATCAAGTGCCCAACATTTCAGAATAGTCCTCAGAAAGCATATACATCCCTGGGTCCCCTGCATAACGCATAGCAGAGCCGAATATCAGCCACATCACCTCTCTACACACACAAAATCGGTAATGCAAGTGAACAAGCACCCCGTCATCTGACAGTTAATTCTATAAAAATGAACTCGCATTATCAGTACATATATCTCTTTATTAACTTTGCCAGTTGACAAATTGTATGACAAATGTTACGGTTTTATTGTAATTAATGTCAGTATTCTGTCAGCGTATTGTCAGTGTTGTCCGGTTCCCGGTGAGTTGAATCCAGACACTCTTACTCTGACAGTCTGAGCTGTCATGATTGCAGTATTTTGTCTTACTACCCTCGGTCGGGAGTAATAGCACTCATGACTGATAATGATAAAACCGGAGACCAGCGTCTCCGGGAACTGGAAACTCTGTACCTGCGTACAGCAGAACTTGAGGCATCCCGAACCGAGCTTAAACATATTAAGGAAGAGCTTCGTCAATCAGAGGAGCTACACCGCGTCACGCTCAGCAGCATCTCGGATGCTGTCTGCATGACTGACAACTCAGGAAACTTTACATTTATCAGCCCGAACGCAGAAGCTGTTTTTGGCTACTCCGTTGTGGAAGTGCATGGCCTGGGCAACATCACTAAGCTTCTGGGTGACATTCCCGTTGCGCCTGCTGAGTTGAAAGTCCGAAAAGAAGTGCGCAACATCGAGCGTGAGATTACTGACAAAGCCGGCAAGCGCCGCGTCATCCTCATCGATGTGAAAGGTGTTTCCATCAAAGATGGTAATGTGCTCTACTCCTGTCGCAACATCACCGACCCCAAACGGATCCAGGAAGAATTGCGCCGGCACCGTGACCATCTTGAAGAACTCGTTGAAGAACGTGCCGCTGAACTGAGGATAAGTAATGAGCAGCTTGAGCAGCGCAACAAGCTCCTCAGCGCTCTCAGCCGCGTGCAAACCCAATTCATCTCTGAGGCGGACCCCCGCCTCCTGTTCGATCATTTACTGGATGAGCTACTTTCCCTGACCGATAGCGAGTACGGTTTCATTGGTCAGGTCCTCTACAATTCCGATGGTGAACCATACCTGAAGACTCACGCAATCACCAATATTGCCTGGAGCGGTCGGTCAAACACTCTCTACGGAAGCGACGAGACCACCGGCATGGAGTTCCAGAACCTGAAGACCTTCATCGCTGCCGTAATGTCATCGGGGAAACACATAATTGCTCATGACCCGACCGCCGACTTCCGGGGGCGTGATGTTTCCGAAGGATACCCACGCCTGAACGCATTCCTTGGGCTTCCCCTGCACAACGGCAAGGGACTTATCGGCATGGTTGGCATCGGCAATCGTCCCACAGGATACGATGCCGTGCTGATAGAGTTCCTCCAGCCTTTCCTGGCAACCTGCGGGAGTATCATAGAAGCCCACAGGAACATCCAGCAGCGCCGAGAGGCGGAAACCGAACTCGCTAAATCCGAGCGCAATTTCCGTAACTCTATTGACAGTTCTCCACTGGGAACCTCCATTGTAACCAGGAGCGGCAAGCTTGTTTACGCCAATCAGGCTTTTCTTGATGTCTATGGTTATGACAGTATAGAGGAACTGAAGGCAGTGCCCCTGATGCAACGCTATACGCCGCAGAGCTATGAGGAGCACCGCGAACGAAGGGCGAAGATGCGGTGGGGAGAGCCTTTGCCCGCTTCCTATGGACTGAGCATCGTCCGCAGGAAAGGTGAAATCCGGCATCTTTCTGTGTCCTGGAGCGGCATGCGATGGGATGGTGACCGGCGCTTTCTGGTGATATACCAGGACATCACGGAACGCAAGAGGGCCGAGGAGATACTCCGTACCAACGAAGCAACCCTGACCAATGCCCAGCGCATTGCCCGTCTCGGGAACTGGGACTGGGATATCAAGAACAACACTATCCAGCTATCTGAAGAGGCATACCGTATTCTGGACCTGGACCCCGAGGCTCTCGTTGAGCCATACAAGGTCCTGTCTGACATCATCCATCCCGATGATAGAGAGAGTGCACAGAAGTCAGTTACCCGGGCCCTTTCCGAAGGCAGGCCTGATGACCATGACTACCGCATCGTTCGTCCCAATGGTTCTGAGGCTATGGTCCACGTGCGTAGTGAGGTTAAGTACGATGATAACGGAGAACCCGTCAGCGCTACAGGTACAATCCAGGACATCACCGAGCTCCGCGACCTTGAGAGGAAGGTCATCGAGTACCAGGAACTGAACCGGGTTAAGACCAACCTCCTTTCCACGGTCTCCCACGAGTTGCGCACGCCATTATCGATAATCAAGGGATACGCCACCCTCCTGCTGGACTACGATGAGAGACTGGTAAACGAGGAGAAACGCGAGTACCTGGAGTCGATAGACAGAGCCACGAATCGCTTGACCGAGCTTGTGGACCATATTCTGGACATGTCTCGCCTGGAGTCAGGTCTGCTCCAGCTAGAACGCGTACCAACAGCAATCGCACAGCTGGCCCGGGAAGCGGTAGCTGAAGCCAAAGTCAGGGCACCTGGCCATAAGATACGATTAAAAATGGCAAGGAGATTGCCAAAGGTGAACCTTGACGCCAAGCGAATTCGGCAGGTACTGGATAATATCATTGACAACGCTGTCAAGTACTCCCCGGAGAAAACGACAATATCGGTGTCCGCCGAGCGGAAGGATAATGAACTGGTGGTCAGCATCTCAGACCAGGGCGTAGGTATCCCGGCCAAAGACCTTGACAGGGTATTTGACCGTATGTTCCGCGTTGAACAGAGACTGACGCCAACAGTTGATGGAGTTGGTCTGGGGCTGGCAATCTGCAAGGGACTCGTAGAGCAGCACGGGGGGCGCATCTGGATGGAAAGCGAAGAGGGTAAAGGAAGCACCTGCCACTTTACCTTACCAATCTAGAAAAGGAGAGTCGCAAGTATGGCGACCAGACACAAGGTCAAGACTGTCCTGGTCATCGAGGATGAGGCTGACATCCGGAACTTCGCCTTCCGAGTGTTGGAACTGGAAGGGTATCACGTTCTCCAGGCCAGCGATGGGAACGAGGGTCTGAGATTGGTCAGGAAAAATCGGGGGCTTTCTCTGGTGCTTCTGGACCTGAGGCTACCCGGACGCGACGGCTGGGTGGTGCTTCAGGAGATGAAGAAGGACCCTGAGCTCTCCGCGATACCTGTCGTCGTGTTTAGCGCCCTGGCAGCGGCATGGCAGCGGAGGAGAGCACTCGGCATGGGTGCCGCCGCTTACCTGACCAAACCAGTTGACGCCACCAGCCTGAAGCGGGCCGTTTCCTCCAAAGTACGCTGGGAAGGAGTGATGTCGGCATGTCGTCCAGAAAACCATTAGTGCTCGTCGTTGACGACGACGTGCGAATGTTGCGCATGATGCGTCGGATACTCGAACTGGAAAACTACCGCATCGCCACTGCTGAGAATGCTGAAGCGGCCCTCGATGCATTCGACCGCGAGACCCCTGACCTGGTACTGCTTGATGTCATGATGCCCGGCATGGATGGATACACCGCCTGCCAGCGTATCCGCGAATTTTCACAGATTCCAATAATCATGGTGACGGCGCGGAGTATTGACGAAGAGAAGGTCCGGGGACTGGATGCAGGTGCCGATGATTATATCACTAAACCTTTCTCCGCCAGTGAGTTGACCGCCCGGGTCCGCGCACTACTCAGGCGAGCCACTCTTCGAGATGAGATTCCGGAGCCGGTACTGAAGTGTGGTGACCTGGTAATTGACTTCGGCCGTCAGCGCGTCACCCTGGACGGTCAGTACCTGAACCTCACGGCGACGGAACACCGTCTGCTCTCATATCTGGCTCGTAACACGGACCGCATACTTACTCCGAATCAGATTCTTGAGAAAGTCTGGGGCGAGAAATACATCGGTGAGACTAACCTTCTCCAGGCAAACATTACGCGTCTTCGCAAGAGATTGAAGGATAGCGCGAAAAACCCCAAATATATTCTGACACGTCCGGGAATCGGTTATATGATGGTGAAGAAACCGGAGCCATAATGCGGACCGGTTCATCAGAGCGCCCCTCCCCTTCACAGCCTGCCCACTATCCTGCATCTTTGCCTTTGCGGTATTGTAAGGTTATTGTAAGGTTTTCACCCCTATTTGTCAGGTACCCGTTACCCCACTTCTCTAGCCTGTAAGTGGAAGCATCATCTCACACAGGGAGATACTATGGTTATTATGGATGCCCACCCGACCCGCCGGGATAATAAGCAAGCCATCCGCCCCGAGAACATGCTGGAGGAGATACACATTGTCCGGGAGAATGAGCGCCGCAGGCTGTCAATCGAAATACATGATGGCGTTGCCCAGTGGATGATAGGCACTCTTTATCGCATTAAGGCCTGCCGCAGTCTTTTGCCTCAATCCGACTCAGACCACCTGAGGAACGAGCTTTCCGATATCGAGAGAACGCTCCAGAGAAGCGTCAAAGAACTCCGCCGTATCATAGCCGACTTGCGTCCCTTCCCACTGGAAGAGTTGGGGCTTATCACCGCGCTACACCAGATGGCAGCTGTCCTTGAGGAAGAGACCATCAACTGTCGGTTTGAAGTAGATGGTGTGCTACCCGTACTTTCCCCTGCTGAAGAGAGGGCTACCTTCGGAATTGTCCAGGAAGCACTGACGAACGTCCGCAAGCATTCCAAGGCCACGCGTGTCAGTCTCCGGCTCCGCTTTCAGGAACAGACCATTTCCGTAGTGATAAAGGACAACGGCGTCGGCTTCAATCCCAAGAATATTGCCGATAACCAGCTCCGACCCAGCCATATTGGACTCCTCGGCATGAAGGATACCGCGGCGCTGGTTGGTGCCTACCTGAAGATTCACAGCAGTCCGGGAAAGGGTACCTCGGTGAAATTCGCTTTTCCTCCCGCATCTGGACAGACGCACAAAAGACAGGAGATAGGTGAAGGGATTGTCTGACATCCGTGTACTCCTGGTCGATGACTACGAGGTAGTACTGTTGGGATTGCGGCGAATGCTCGAGCTTGACGGCCGGATAAAGGTGGTCGGTGAGGCGAGCAACGGTGAGGAAGCTATTGCTAAGGCCGCCACGCTCCAACCCGATATCATCACCATGGACCTCAAGATGCCGGGGATGGATGGCATAACTGCAACCCGTCAGTTGAAGCAGGAGATGCCGAACGTACATGTCCTGGCCATGACCATGTACGGTGATGAACTGATACAGGAAGCCATCGACGCGGGGGTATCCGGTTACATCCTCAAGGAAACCGATTGCGACCAGATTATTCAGGCCATCCACCAGACATATGATGGCTTGCACCCCATGATACCACCGCTGAATCTCCGCCTGCCCGCAGAGTTCATTCCTATCAGTTCGTAAACCCCACTACTCAGTTGCATAAATACCAGCTAGTATGTTCCGCGTGGTGAGACCCTTCGGCTCCGGCCTGCTGGCTTGCCAGCAGGTAACCTCAGGGTGGCACGCCGTTGACATGTCATTCTAGCAGGGTGATGAAAAACCCTTTCGACCATCCCCCTGACCCCCTTCCTGGCCAGGAAGGAGCCTTCTGCGGAAGGGGGGGAATATTATATCTGGGGGACACCCCCAGACCCCTGCCGGAAGGGGGCGCCTCTCAGAAGAGGCGGGGCCCCTCTGGACTTCCCTTTTTCAGCACCCTGCTAGAGCAAGCCTGCTGGTGAACCCAGCAGGGCGCAGAATCTGAATGTTGCGCAGATTTGTGCAACTAGATACTACTCTAATGCCTCGCCTGTAACGGCCAGGCTCCCCATCTCTGGTTTCCAAGTCTGAAACGCTCTCAATTAGACGGGATTACGGGCATATCGATATACGAGGCATAATCAGACTGGTGGTATATTGTCTGCACCGCAGGAATGCCCTCGGCATCCTCACCAAACGGATTTCCGGTATTCATGTTCCGGTCGATTCGCGGGAAATTACTGCTGGATACGTCTATCCGAATACGGTGCCCCCTACCAAAGACGATACTCGTCACCGCCAGGTCAATTATGTACTCGTAGATTTCTCCCGGGTTTACCGGTTCCGGTCGGAGTACAGATTTCCGGCACCGTGCCCTGATGCAGCCCTCGGCTATGTTGTACGCAGAACCATCCGGATAAACATCGATTAGCTTGGCCGTGAAATCGGTATCCCTTGCCGATGTCGACGCGAACAAGTGCAGCAACAGTGGGCCGGTGACCTCAATCTCTTCCTTGAGTTCCGGAGTGGTGTAGCACAGGACATCATTGCGCTTCTCTATCCGGGACTGGTCAAACGGACCCGGTATCAGGCTGCCTGTGGGAAGTATCCGGCCCCCGACATTGGGCACGGGGAATCTGGGGTCATAGATGTAGGCGTCCGCTGGTTCGGCACCCGGGGTATCCCTGCTGAGAAGGCCATTCCCAGCCGCCGTGTTAGAGCGGCCCTTGCTATGCAGGAAGAATCGTTGCCACTCGATCTGCGGCAGCGGCCAGGCATCGGCATTGCGCCACCGGTTTAGACCCATCACGAAGTAGCGAACCGGAGCCATTTTGCGGCCCTCTATCCCGCGCAGATGCCTGTCAAAGAAGTTAATGTGCCGTTCCATGGTGAAGGTGGCCATACTGGCCCCGGCCGGACCGAAATGGAGACCGCCAACGTAGGCCAGCAGATTACCGCCATGAGCCCAAGGTCCGCAAAGCACGTACTGCCCTTCCCGAGCGAGTTCGGTACCGCCATTCCCGCGCATCCCCAGGAAATTCTTGAACAGGCTACCAGAAAACAGGTCATACCAACCGGCGGCATGGAAGCAGGGAACCTTAACCCTGTGATACGGCCAGTGCAGGTCTTCTTCAGACTTCACATCAGGCGGAATAGCATCGGTCATACGTGCTCCGAAGGCCTGAGAAAGTCCCTCAAACTGGAAATGTGGCACCTCTTTGAGGGGCAGATACTCGTACACCTCGCTGAGATTGAACCTGGCGCGGTCCAGCATCTCCCGTGCCCCGGTAACGTCCTTACCCTGTTGCCTCTGTCTCTCCAGCATGTCAATCGCCATCGCAGTGAACCAGCTTATGGACTGCTCCAGGTCTATCGGGCCGCCAAGACGGGAATCACTCAGGGGGCCTGACGTTGTAATCTGAGGGGCAATTGCCTTCAGGTGAGGAGGGTCTTCTATTGCGGCCTGCCACTGGTTGCGGCCGAGGTAGGAGCCACCGAATGTGCCGACATTGCCATCACACCAGGACTCAGCAGCGACTGCTTCAATCGTGTCGTAGCCGTCAGCACCTTCCGGTGCTCCGGGCATGAACTCCCCTTCTGACGCAAACCTGCCCCGCGTGTCCTGTATCACGAAGGCATAGCCGGCGAAAGCGGCGTGCACCGCTGACAGAAAGTCGCTGTCACCTCCCATTACCTTACTATATGGGGTACGGACCACGATTGCCGGGTGTTTCTCGCTGTCATCGGGCCGGTATACGTCGGCCCGCAGCACAACTCCGTCCCTCATCGTCATCGGTATGTCCCGGTCGATACGAATCGAGTTTGCCATGGTCTCCTCCTTCTAACGTACTTTGCCGAGTAATCTACTGTTCCGCCGTTGACTGTCGATGCCTTACATTCTAACAGTCTCGACATGTGCCACCAATGATACAACATCCACGGTGCACAGACAAAGAGATGTACTCACCTATCAGAGTAGTCCATAACCTGCCGCAGAAGTTGCTCAGATAGCAGTCGATTCAGTCCCTAGTGCCCCTCAAGAAGAACGAGCAGACCACGGATACAGTGACTATCGCCGCTCCGGCAGCAGTGAAGCTGGTATGAAAGCCAAACCGCTCAATGAGGTAACCCATCACCGGAGCGAGTATACCACCGGCTTCCATACCGACGAAGTAGTAGACTCCCAGTATCGTCGAACGCCGGCGCTCCGGTGTGTTGGCGATGATGAAAGACTCCGATGCCGGCATTCGGACATACATTGTGGCACCTATCACCAGCAACAGGGCACCCAGACCGACACCAAACGATGCCAGGTTCATCAAATAAATCAGTGGGCCGCTAACCAGAGATACTACCAGCACCACTCGTACCTTACCGAGACGGTCCGAGAGGTAACCTCCCAGGGGGCTTGCCCACAGCCCGGCCGAGTAGATAATGGCCAGGTAGGTCGCTGCTGCTCCCTCACTCACACCATGCTGGTCCACTATGAAGAGAGGTATAAACGCAACTATGGAGAAGACTATCGCCTGAGTTAATACCGTCAGGGCCATAAACGGCACCAGGCGGCGCCACCGGTTCGGCAGGGCTGGTTGTTCGCTGCCTTCTTCAACGACATCATCCTGAAGAACGGGGGCCCTGATGCGCCGTCCAAGGAGTACGAAAAACACGACCCCGAATATTGCCGTGGGAATGGCCAGACCAAGGAATGAACCTCGCCAACCCCAGGCGGAGGCGATACCGGCAGCAATCAGCGGTGCCAGGAAGAAGCTCCCGCTGCCCCCCACCAGATGAAATCCGAGGGCACTACCGCGGTTTTCCGGTTTCACAGACGCCGAAATCAGGGGGGAGGCCGAAGGGTGGTAGCCACCGCCGGCAATACCCATCAGTACCAGGAATACAACCATCATGACAAAGGTCTGGGAAAGCCCAACCAGAACCCCGCCTAACGCGACCCCACAGATACCTACGGTAATCAGTATCCGGGCACCGATACGGTCGGCGAGCCATCCGGCCGGTAGCTGCCCGAACCCATAGGCAAGGCTAAAGGCCGAAACTACCAGTCCGGCCTGGGTGTAGCTCAGACCAAAATCATCCCGGATAAAGGGCAGCATCGGCACCGGTAGTGCCGTTAGCAGGTGGTGGGCAAAGTGTGCCAGTACAAAGAGAGGTACCAGCCCTGAGAAAAACGTGCGCACCCTGGTTGTGAAAATAGCAGTATCCTTTCGAGGTATGTCCATCACGCCGGAGAAAACACGCTGTGACACTGGTTGGTCGGCACCGGCACGCCCTCATTGTACGTCATTCCCACAGGTCCCAACAACAGTGTGTACTCCTCCGGTACATTAGTGACAGATAGTATAAATGGCGATAATCCAAATAACGAAGATTAAGGGAAACACTTCGAGGCTAACCGTGCGTAATTCGTTTCCGACGTTATGTCTAAAGGAGTAGTTGTGTCTATTGCTCAACAGGATACCGGACCTTTCATATATCATATATGGTGACCCTATCGCCTTTATCCCCTTCCCCTTATCGAAGGGGAAGGGGAAGAATTATTAAAGAGGGGCGAAGCCCTTCTTTAACTCCCTCTTTTCATTCTGTCACTTTGAGCTTCCCTGCTGGCTTTGCTAGCAGGGAAGCTCAAAGTGGTCTCGGCCAGTTCCCGGATTGCGTGCCGCTGAAACCAGCGGCCTGTCGTTACACTCCTCGCAATGACATGGTGGGGGTACGGTTGCGTGCCGCTGCTGGCAGCGGCCCTCCACTCCGTTCTATTCAGAACCGCCATAGTGACACCATCATAGTCTCACCCATCCGTCTGAATGCAATCACAGCCGCCTTACGTGTGTAAATGGGGTACTCGTGTTGACGCTCAGCATCACTGGTCGGTATACTGTAGACACTGCTTGCCAGTGAGCTATTCATACCTCTCCGGCTGGAACACCCAGCCTCCCGGCTAGCGGACGCTGACACCCGTACCCTGTGATGGAGCACCCGGATTCGTTATATGGTTGCTGCTGAAGAAGGTCTGCTGGACAGAATCAAGAATTTCAGACTCCGCAAGGTGTACTTCGGGTGGTGGACGGTACTTACCGGCGGCCTCATCGCCCTCTGGGGACACGGCTTTCACACTTACGGGTTCTCCGCTCTTTTCAAACCCATTTCTTCCGAGCTTGGCTTTAGCCGTACCGTGACGTCTGTTGCCGCCAGCATCGGCCGGTTTGAAGGCGGTATCGAGGCTCCCATAACAGGCTGGATTACCGACCGGTTCGGCCCTAAATGGATTGTAATTTTCGGTATCTTCTGCATATCCCTGGGACTTATCCTAATGAAGTATGTCGATTCCCTGACAACCTTCTATATCTTCTGGGGAGTGTTGCTCGGGACGGGTACCAACATCGCACTGACTTTGCCGATGGATACCGCAATATCGAACTGGTTCATCAAGAAGCGCGGCCTGGCACTGAGTATCAAGTGGGTATTCTCCGGACTTTCAGGAGTTCTGGTGATGCCGCTGGTTACCTGGCTGATAACTGTTCAGGGTTGGCGTGATACCTGCTTCACTGGCGGACTAGTAATGGGGATTATCGGTCTACCCCTCGCATGGTTCTTCCTGAAACAGCACCGACCGGAATACTACGGCTTATTGCCCGATGGTGCCCAGCCTGATGAGCAATCCTTAGACGCAGAGCAGATGATGCAGAAGGGTGTCGAATATGCCGCCGAAACTGGAGAGACAGAGTTCACCGTTCGGCAGGCCATGAAGACCCCCTCCTACTGGCTGTTGATATTAACGCAGATGTTCCACAGCCTTGTCATGCCGGTGATGAGTATCCATTGTATCCCTTTTCTTACCGATAGGGGAATCGACCCCGTCCAAGCTGCCGGCATGATGGCAATCTGGGTCACAGCCAGTATCCCGGCCAGGTTTCTCGGTGGACTTATTGCCGACAGGGTCAGGGTCAACCGCCTTCGCTTCATCATAGGCGGGTCGTATCTTCTGCAAGCTATCGGTGTGGCTATTTTTCTGCAGAACCCGACGACCACTATGATATACATCTGGTTTGTTCTCTACGGTATCGGACAGGGCATCCCAATGACGGTAAACCCCGTGATGAGAGCACGCTACTTTGGGAGGAAGAGCTTCGGTTCCATAGCGGGATTCTCCCGGATGTTTATGACGCCTGTGGGCGTAATCGGTCCGGTTTATGCCGGCTGGATATATGACACTACCGGCAGTTACATGAACGCCTTCATACAGTTCGCCGTAATGCTGGCTGTCTCTGCCCTGCTATCGACATTAATAGTACCGCCGAAGCCACCTGACAGGATTCACGACGTACGCAACATTATGTAATATGCACCGGATGGTACTACAGAGAAGCCGGACGGAAACTATCCCGGTCAAATCAAGCTGACATATTGATTGGTCTCTGTTGACAAAGCCAGCCTCACCACCTAAAGTGTCCCCGTGCCGGTCTTGATATGTAAAACGATACCGGTCAGTGCATGAGCCAATACCCGGGAGAGGAGAGCTATGAAAGTAGATGAGGACAAGTGTACCGGCTGTCTCGAGTGCGTTGATTTCTGTCCGGTAAAGGCCATCAAGGAAGCCGATGTCGGCGGTATGGTGTACATTGAGCAGGACGAGTGCGTGGAGTGCGGGGTCTGTCTGAGAATGGGCTGCTGCGAGTACGAGGCACTCTGGCAACCGGAGCTGGAATGGCCCCGAATCCTGAGGGCGCAGTTCAGCAATCCCGGCGTAGTCCACCCCAACACCGCCATCTACGGGCGGGGCACCGACGAGTCCAAGACCAACGACGTGACCGGTCGCTACCCCCGGGGGGCTATCGGTATCGCCGCCGAGTTGGGCCGACCCGGCATCGGTACACGACTGAGAGATGTCGAGATAGTAGCCCGGGCAATACTCCCCCTGGGTGTGGAGTTCGAGAAAGACAATCCCACCTATTACCTCTTCGAGGACCTTGAGCAGGTCAGGATGCGGCCCGATGTCCTCGATGAACGAGTGCTTTCCGCTATCCTGGAGTTCAAGACCTCCCGCGAAAAAGCCCCGGAAGTCCTGGAGGTACTTCACAGGGTCGCCGGAGAGGTAGACACCGTCATCAGTGTCAATATCGGCTCCAGGCTCGAACCGGACGGCACTTTGCCCGCAGAGAAAGCAGCCATAGAGGCTGGTTTTCAACTCCGCCCCAACGGCAAGAGCAACCTGGGACTGGGACGACCTCTGGTCGAATTATAGCAGGAGGAAAGCTGTGACACACACGAACCACCGTCAGGGCTCCATAGAGAGTTTAAGCAAGGACTACGTGGTCTTCATCTATCCGGCAAACGGCATCAACGACAACGGTGTCGGACCGAAGGTAGAGAAGTTCCTGCAAATAGCGTACCAGCACGGCATGGTCAATGCGGGACCGGCACGCACCGGGGACAGGTTTCTGGTGGACCCCGAGCGTGTGGTCAACAGGCCCGGGCGGGCAGGCAGCGCTTACGCAGTGTTCGATGATAAGGAGAGGGTGGTCACCTTCGTGAAGGACGTCGTTAAGGCGGACTTCGGGATATCAATAGTCGTCAGCGGGCTCTTTGACGAGGTCGATGATATCTGTGAGCAGGCAGGCATCAAGCGCCACACTGCTCAGTGCTCTCTGGGCATCTGGGGACAGGTAGACAAGCTGCCTCCGGAGGCCATTCTGGACATTGCCACTATGTGCGGACATGGTATGATTTCCTTTAACCTGGTCAAGCGGATGGCCCGCGAGGTCAGCAAAGGCAATACCTCTCTCGAAGAAGCCAGCCTCATCCTGGCCAGGCCCTGCTCCTGCGGGATATTCAATCCAAAGCGCGCTCAGGAACTCCTCAAGCAGATTATCGATAGCGGTATTACCGAGTAGAGGGCAAGCAATGAGGGCCGGGATGATTCATTGACGTCTGCTCAACACCTCCACAGCGACCACATGGACGTATTACGGCACGTGCCCGGCATTCGACTGAAGCGGTAATGTGTTCCTCGCCAAGCGACGCCCTCCACCGGCACCGGGTTCATATTTCTCACCGGCAGGAGTAGAATATATCCATGACACGATATCCGGCGGTGGATGTCCGCCCCTGCATCAAGCGCTGGTCACGGAGACAGACGTGAGCACTCTATCTCGTTTCCACCCTGTTATTGCCCGGTGGTTTCTGGAGGAGGTCGGGCAACCGACCGAGGTACAGGAAGACAGCTGGCAGAGGATTGCCGGTGGTGAGCATGTCCTCATTACGGCGCCAACCGGAAGCGGTAAGACGCTGGCAGCGTTTCTCTGGGCAATTAACCAACTGGTGACCGGACAGTTTAGCACCGGGCACACCAGCATCCTGTACGTATCTCCCCTGAAAGCGCTCAACAACGACATCCAGCGAAACCTTCTCGGGCCGCTTAGTGAACTGAGAAAAGCTTTCCTGAAGTCGGAGATATCTTTCCCTGATATCCGCGTCCTGACCCGCAGCGGCGATACCCCGCAGTCGGAACGGCACCAGATGCAGCGGCACCCTCCGGAAATCCTCATCACCACCCCGGAGAGTCTGAACCTCTTGCTCAGTTCCCATGGTGGCCGTTCAATCCTGAGGGGCCTTGCCACGGTGATTCTCGACGAAGTCCACGCCGTGTTCGGAAACAAGCGGGGCGTGCACCTGATGACGGCCGTGGAGCGACTCGTGCCGCTCAATGACGAATTCCAGCGTATTGCCCTATCTGCGACCATCCGTCCCCTGGAAACCGTGGCCGAGTTTGTCGGCGGGTTCAATGTAGAAGGAGACGCACATTCTGCGCGCTATACACCACGGGCTGTCTCCATCGTGCGCTCCGACACAACGAAGCAATACGACATTCTAGTGCGGTTCCCCGAAGAAGCGGTAGACCGTCAGGTACAGGATTCCATCTGGGAGCCGCTGGCGGAACAATTCAAGGAGATTATCAGCAGGAACCGCTCGACGCTGCTCTTTGCCAACGGCAGGAGGCTGTGCGAGAAGCTGGCGCTCATGCTCAATGAGGGGGAAGAGGCACCGATAGCCTACGTGCACCACGGCTCCCTTTCCCGCGAGATACGCGCCGAAGTCGAGCGCAAACTGAGAGAGGGTGAGCTGCGGGCAGTGGTGGCGACCAACTCACTGGAGCTGGGTATCGATATCGGTTCGCTGGACGAGGTAATACTGGTACAATCACCTCCCTCGGTCTCATCGGCAATTCAGCGTGTTGGTCGGGCCGGCCACCAGGTAGGTGAGGTCTGCCGGGGCAAGATATTCCCCACGCACCCTCAGGACCTACTGGAAGCAGCGGTACTCGCCTCGGCCATACCGGAACATGACATGGAGCGTACCAGGCCTGTCTTGTGTCCTCTTGACGTTCTGGCACAGGTCATCGTCTCCATGGCAGGCATCGAGAAGTGGGACATCGATGAACTCTACACACAGGTTACCACCAGCTACCCCTATCGGCACCTGAGCCGGGAGCAGTTCGACCTCGTCCTGAACATGCTGGCCGGGCGCTACGCCGATGCCCGGATACGAGAATTGAAACCACGTATTTCCCTTGACCGGCTCGACAACAGTGTGGTCGCCCGAAAAGGAGCGCTGCTGACACTGTACACCTCGGGCGGCGTGATACCCGACCGAGGTTATTTCCACCTCCGCCACCAGGAGACCGGCGCTCTCATCGGGGAGCTTGATGAGGAGTTTGTCTGGGAAGCATCGACCGGCCAGACATTTGCCCTGGGCACGCAGAATTGGAGAATAGACCGCGTCACGCATAATGACGTCTTCGTACTTCCCGGCAACCCCAGGATAATGGCAACGCCGTTCTGGCGGGGCGAGGAGAACTACCGCGACTTCCACTTCTCAGAACGAATCGGCCAGTTCCTGGAAACTGCCAACAACAGTCTAGATGATGCCGCCTTCATCGATACTCTGCAACGTGACCACCGCATGGATTCCACTGCATCGGAGCAACTGGTTGCCTTTCTGAAGCGCCAGAAGGAGAGGACGGGCTGCGGTCTTCCCCACCGTCACCATATCGTAGTGGAGTCTGTCAGCACGGGGCCGGGTGGGGTGCCGGGAAACCAGCTTATACTGCATACTACCTGGGGTGGCCGGGTCAACCGTCCGTTCGCCATGGCTCTGGATGCTGCCTGGGAAGCCCGCTATGGTCAGCGACTGGAGATGTATACCGGCAACGACTGCATCGTGCTCCAGTTACCACATGATGTCAGTGCCGATGAGGTGCTCTCGCTGGTATCGAGCGCAACCGTCGAGCAACTGCTCAGGAAACGGCTGGAAGGCTCCGGGTTCTTCGGGGCCAGATTCCGTGAGTGTGCCGGTCGGTCATTACTCCTGACGCGTGGCAAAATCGGCCAGAGAATGCCACTCTGGATGAACCGTATGCGCTCACAGAAGCTGCTCGATTCCGTTATGCAGTACGATGACTTTCCCATCCTGCTCGAAGCCTGGCGTACCTGCTTACAGGACGAATTCGACATGGAGAGTCTGCGGCAGGTGCTGACCGAGCTCGAGTCAGGAGCAATTCAATGGTCGGAGGCGCATACTCTCTACCCGAGCCCGATGGCACAGAATATCTCCTGGCGGCAGACCAACCAGTACGTCTACATGACCGACGAGCCGACGGCGGGAACGACTTCCCGGCTGCGCAGCGACCTCCTCAACCACGTAGTCTTCACTCCCGGAATTCGTCCCGGCGTTGCCCGCGAGCTGGTAGCTCAGTTCGAGATGAAACGACAGAGGCTCGTTCCGGGGTATTCACCGGAGACACCGCGAGAGATGGTGGACTGGGTCAAGGAACGGCTGCTGATTCCGGTACCGGAGTGGGAGCGCCTGTTGCAGGCAATGCGCGACGACCACGAAACTAATACCGATGATTTGCTGGAGTCCCTCACAGAGAGGCTGGTACGAATCAACCCGCCAGTAGTTTCGGACTCACTGGTAGTAGCCCTGGAAACACTGCCCAGAATCGCCCACGCCCTCTATGGAGAACAGAAGGTAGCAACAGGACCGCTTGCTGGCTCACATGCTACACCGACCGGCGAAGTTAGTATGGCCGCCGGCATGGTAGAAGACCGTGACGAAGCCCTGACCGACGTACTGGGAGAGTGGTTCCAGTTCTACGGTCCGGTCACGTACGACTTTGTCCAGGCCACACTCGGTATCGAGAAGCAACGCCTGTCCCTGGCCCTGGAAGACCTGATTGACTCCCAGAAGGTAATCATGGGGTCGCTGGTGACGGAAAGTACCGAAGAGTGTATCTGCGATAGTGAGAACTTCGAGGTCCTGCTCAGGCTGGCGCGGGCAAGCGCCATCCCTGTCTTCGAACCACTGGACGTGGAGTGGCTGCCCCTCTTCCTGGCGCACCACCAGGGTGTTACCGACCCCGCTGATGATATCGAGGGCCTGTTCCGGTGCATCGGACAGTTACTCTGCCTGCCGGCACCGGCCGCCCTGTGGGAATCAGAAATCCTGCCAGCCAGACTGCACCCGTATTCCGCCTCCTGGCTGGATAGCGCAATGCAGGAAGGCGACCTGCGCTGGGTGGGCAGTGAGAATCGTCGTGTGGCATTCTGCTTTGAGCCTGACCTGGACCTGATGCAGGGAAACAGAGGGGATACAACAGGCACGGAGGAGTCTCTGGACGAGGAATCCCGCCTGACCGACATATTTCGCAGGTCAGTGGGACGTTACGATTTCTCGACACTGCGCGCACTGTCTGGCTACCGTACCGACGAGCTGTCGAATGCGCTCTGGCAAGCAGTGTGGCGAGGACGAGTCACCAATGATACTTTTACAGCACTGCGTCGGGGAATCGCGAACCGCTTCAGAGTACCAAAGGTGACCACTATTGCATCAGACCTCCGTCATCGCGGTCGACGTACCGGTGGTCGAGGCGGCTTCGCCAGGTGGAGAAGCTCTGTTCCCTTCGCCGGCAACTGGTTCCGGCTTCCGGCCCCCGAACCGGATGAAGACCTCCTTGAGACCGAGGAGCGGATGAAGGACCGGGCCAGACTCCTGCTGGACCGGTATGGAATCCTCTTCCGGGAACTGCTGGAAAGAGAGCTTCCTGTTTTTCATTGGAGAAATGTCTTCCGCGCCCTGCGGCTGATGGAGCTTTCCGGGGAAGTGCTTGCCGGCTACTTTTTCCACGGCATTCCCGGACCGCAGTTTATCTCACACCAGGCTTTCCGCCGTCTGCAGCGGAGACTGCCGGAAGATGCCGTCTACTGGATAAACGCGACCGACCCGGCATCCCTGTGCGGGGTCCAGCTTGAGGCAGTCAGGGGGTCTCTGCCGAAGCGCATCACCGGTACACACATTGTCTACCGGGGTACCAGGCTGGTGGCAATATCAGGGCGGAACGGCCGGACTCTAACCTTCAAGGTCCTGCCAGACGACGTGCACCTGCCGGAGTACCTGAGCCCTCTACGCCACCTGCTGACACGACAGTTTCAGCCGGTACGCCGGATTACTATCGAGACCATCAACGACGAGGAAGCGGCGCTTAGCCCGTATGTCGATGTACTCCGGACAGCCTTCGATGTCGCCATCGACTACAAGAACGTGATACTCTACCGTAAAGCGGGCCAGGTGCAGCAAGACGCAGAACACTTTTAGACATAAGACGTACAGGACTACCTGTATTTTGAACCCCGGAAAACAGGAGGATATCTGTGACAAGCCACTTTCTATCCGGTGAAAACCTGTATCAGGACGTGGTAACGTACTCCTCCTTCGGCGACCACCGGACGGCGACCGATGGTGAGGAGAAGACTACGGACTGGATGGCAGAGCGATTTTCGGCATGCGGTCTCGATGTCAGTCTCCAGACCTTCTCCCAGGAGACCTACTTCGTCGACAACACCTTCTTGACTGTCGACCGCGAGGAGATGGGCTGCTTCCCGCTTTGGCCGCCCACCTGGACCGGCCAGACTCCTGTTCAAGGTCGACTTATAGCTACCAACACAGGCCGGGATATTCCGGAGGGGAGCATTGTGCTTCTCAAGCCGTCCTTCAGCCACGGTGCGCCAGCCTTTTCCAATGAGGAGGATAATGCTGCTATTCGTGCGGCTGCCGGGGCAGGGGCAATTGCAGCAGTCGTCATCAGCAATGGGCCATCGGACGGAATACACGCTTACAACACCCCCACAGAGACAGCGCGCTGGCCGATTCCGGTGGTACTGACTCCAAAGCAGAATGAGGCGGCCTTGGTCAAGGCCGCAGAAAGACACGGTGAGGTATCCCTGCTCCTGGACGGGACAGATATACCGAAGGCACAGCCGAGAAACATAATCGCAAAGCTTAACCGCGGTGATGATATCATCGTTATATCCACGCCCAAGAGTGGTTGGTTCACCTGCGCCGGCGAGCGCGGCCCCGGTGTTGCGCTGTCCCTGGCCCTGGCACGGTGGGCGAGTGAACGCAACTCCGATGTCAGCTACCTGTTCGACGCCAACACCGGTCATGAGACCGGCGGTACCGGCATAAGGCGGTTCCTCGAGGACCTTGCCCCATCACCCGACAGAACGCTGGCCTGGATACACCTCGGCGCCAATATTGCCACTTGGGACTGGGAGGAGACCGCCGGTGGCCTTGTGAAACGGGCACGACCGGAGGACTATCGAGTGGTCTGCAGCAGCGAAGAGCTTCTTCCCCTGCTCAATTCCGCCCTGGCCGTTCTGCCCGGACTGAAGCCGCGAGCAGGTCGGGGAATAGGTGAAATGAGGGAAGTTATCCGCATGGGGTACCGGGGATTCGGGGTCAATGGTGGACCATACCGGTACTTCCACACGCCGGAAGATGTGCCGGGAGTCGGGACTGCTCCCGGACTCCTCGAACCGATGGCGGCGGCACTGGTCAGGGCACTGGAATTGCTGGAAGAGAAAGGTAAACCGCAGGCATAACTCCTACGCAAGCTATAATAATGCAAGATACCTGCTCCCGACCGGGTAGCACAGAATAACAACCCCGCAGCCCTTCCCATCACCGTACTATAATTTCTTCTCGCTGCGGCCCCACCGAGATGTAACACACCGGCTTCCCCAGGTGCTCCTCGATATACTCTACGTAGAGCTGTGCGTTTACGGGAAGACCGTCATAGGTACGAATGCCGGTTATATCTTCATCCCATCCCGGCAGTTCCTCATAGACGGGCTTCGCCTCGTAGAGCAGCGGTGTCAGGGGAAATTCCGTCTCGATATTACCCCTGATTTCGTAGCCCACGCAGACCTTGAGCACCGGCTCAGACGAAAGGACGTCCAGCTTGGTCAGGGCGATTTCATCAACCTGCTGGACCTGCATCCCAAACTCCGAAGC
Organism: Dehalococcoidales bacterium; assembly: GCA_016783135.1. Classification (GTDB taxonomy): domain Bacteria; phylum Chloroflexota; class Dehalococcoidia; order Dehalococcoidales; family Fen-1064; genus DUES01. Next base: position 26,301 of record JADHXC010000010.1, read on the forward strand.
TACCAGGTCCAGGTGCCCGGTCCGTCGCGGTCTGCCGGTAGCGGCGCCGTACTCGCCCCCGCCTTTCTCCCGCAAACGAAGACCGACATCATCATCCAACTCGGTGACGAACGGACCTTCACCCACGCAGGTCGAAAAGGCCTTGACGACACCGATGACATTGTCTATCGGGCGACTGAACAACCCCGCCCCTATGGGAGCAAACGCTGTCAGGGGTGAGGACGAGGTCGTCATCGGGTAGATACCGTAGTGGATATCCCTGAGTGCTCCCAGTTGTCCTTCCAGCAGGATGTTCTTGTCTTCGATAACGGCCTCTTCAAGAAGCTTCCTGGTATCACATATGAAGTTTCTGGCCTTGCCTCCGTATTCCTTGAGCCATGACAGGGTGGCCTCCAGAGTATGGGGTTCCCCTCCGTATACTGAGGTCAGCACGGCGTTCTTCCACTCCAGCAGGTCGGAGACCCTGTCCGCCATGTATTTCGGATAGAGCAACTCACCTACCTGTATCCCCTTCTTGAGGTACTTGTCCCCGTAGACCGGCGCAATACCGCGTACGGTGGAGCCGTACTTCTTACCGACCAGTCTCTCTTCTTCCAGCCGGTCCTGGTCGCGGTGGAACGGGAAACAGATGATGGCACGGTCGCTGACCTTCAGATTCCCGGTGTTTATGGTTATCCCACAAGCACGAACGTACTCAATCTCCTTGGCCAGGTGCTCCAAGTCTATCACCGTCCCCGGCCCGAGCACGTTCACCACCCCCGGCCGGAATATGCCCGAAGGCAGCAGGTTCAGGGCAAACTTGCCGTAGTCGTTGATAATCGTGTGTCCGGCGTTGTTGCCCCCCTGGAAACGCACGACCACATCGTGTTCCGCGGACAGCAGGTCCACCATCCTTCCCTTGCCTTCATCCCCCCAGTTCACACCCACAATCGCCGTTATCATCATGCCTCACTTCCTCATGGACTTCTCACTGCGGCACAGTCACCGCGTCAACCACGCTTTCTTACCGTGGTACCGCCCCCTGCCCCGCATACTATAGATGCTTGCCTGCGGGACGTCAAGAGGCGTGTGTTCCCCTTAGCAGGGTAATGAAAAACCCTTTCGACCAACCCCCGTGCGGCCTTCTGGGCCGCCTTCCCCTTCCTGGCCAGGAAGGAGCCTTCTGCGGAAGGGGGAAAAGATTGTATCTGGGGGACACCGGCAGAATCTGGTTTCAGATTCTGCTAACGTCATTCTGTAAGAATGACGCCCAGACACCCCTGCCAGAGGGGGTGCCCCTCAGAAGGGTGCGCCTCTAAGAAGAGGCAGCGCCCTCTGGACTCCCCTTTTTCAGCATACTGCTGGAACAAGTTCAGGCTCTTCCATACGGCTGCCGACAATTACCGGCAAAACAGGAAGAGCCTGATTATACGGGCCAGTCTACCGCGACCGACGTGTATTCTATATCATCCGCGCCACTGTGGCCCCATCGTTGCTGGCCCAGAGTATCTTCCTTACCCCGTTACAGTCACCGACAGCGTATAGCTCCTTTACCTTTCCCTTGAGAGCATAATAAAGCTCGTTGTTCTCCACGGCTCCATAGGAGAGTATCACGGTATCGATATTTTCAATCACCCGCTCTTCCGTGGTATAGCTATCAATCACGGTGACACTGTTACCGGATATCTCCTTGAGGGAAGTACGCGGCGTCAGTTTCACACCGGCCCAGGCCAGTCGGCGAACAAGGGACATTCGGGTCAATTGCTCTATGCCACTACCCGGCTCCTCGTACGGGCATATCACCTCTACCTTCTTCCCCTGCTGCGCCAGGAAGTCTGCCGTGGTCATACCCTCGGTGCGGAGCTGTGCGTCAACGATGAGCACATTCTCCCCAACCTCGGCCTCCCCGCTGAGGACGTCCCGTACGGTCTTGATGACATTGTCCTGCTCTATACCCGGCATGTCGTCCGGGACACGCGGGAAAGAGCCGGTAGCCACCACGACTACATCCGGGTTCTGCTCCATCACGGTGTCAACGGTAACCTCGCTGTTGAGGTGGATGTCCACATCCAGCATATTCAACTGGTACTTGTGATAGCGAGGTAACTCGGCCAGGTCTTCTCGCCCCGGTGCCTTGGCTGCGATGTTCACCAGTCCACCGAGGTCATTGTCCTTCTCCCAGAGAGATACGTCATGGCCCCTTGCCTTTGCCACCCGGGCCGTCTCCATACCACCAGGGCCACCACCAATCACCATGACACGCTTCTTCGTTTCTGCCGGTATTAGCTCCAGCCACCCGGCGATAGTCTCCTTACCAGTGGCAGGATTATAAGCACAGGACACTCCCATCGGGTTCCTGTCCTGCGAGACGCGCATCCAGCACCCCTCAGAGCAACCCATGCACTTGCGGATTTCGTCCACTCTGCCCTCGCGGGCCTTGTTGGCAAACTCAGGGTCGCAGATGAAGGCACGGTTCATGAACACCAGGTCGGCAAGGCGGTCTTCCAGTATCTTCTCCGCCTGGACGGGGTCGACCACCCGACCACCGCCGATGATGGGTATGTCAACCACCTCTTTCAGTCCGGCAGCATTGTACATCAGGGCACCCGGCGGGAAATACATGGGAGGTATCCCGGCACCGGTAGCGATGTAGTCCAGGTTCCCGCTGCGCGTCATCATCGGGGCCATTACCTTCATTTCGTCCATACCGTATCCACCGCCGGAGAGCTGGTCGACACTGACCCTGATACCTACCGTGAAATCACGTCCAACAGCAGCCCTGACCGCGTCGATAATATCGCAGGCGAACCTCATGCGTCCCTCATGGCTACCACCATATTCATCGGTGCGTTTATTGCTCTCCGGGGACATGAACTGTGTTATCAGGTAGCCGTGAGCCCCGTGTATTTCCACACCGTCGACTCCGGCCTGCTTACAACGGTATGCCTCGGCGGCAAAGGCCTCGATGATTTCCTTTATCTCATCCCGTGTCATCGCGTGAGGCACCAGACCGGTACCGGGAGACGGCACCGCTGAAGGCGCCCAGTTCGTGTCTCCGTAGTGGAGTGTACCGTAGGCGTTTCTGCCTCCGTGCCAGAGTTGCACCATGAAGCAGGTGCCGTGTTTCTTGATGGCTTCGGCAGTCTTCTTCAGCTTGTCCATGCCGCCGGGTTCCTGCAGAGGGCTGGTCTGGCCCATGTGGAACTCATAACCAGCCTGTACCGGAGTCGGACTGCTGCGGTGGACTCCCCAGATACCGGTGCAAATCATACCTGCTCCACCCTTGGCCTTGGACTCCCAGTAGGCAGTTATCCGTTCTCCGGGCAGGCTATCCGGGTCCCTCAGACCGGGATAATGCCCCGGCACCACTATCCGGTTGCGCACTGTCATCTCGCCCACCTTAATCGGGCTGAAGAGAAGCCTGAATTGGTCTGCCATTCTCCTTAATACCTCCTGCAAATTAACCTAAGCTATAATCCTTATTCGCTCACCGTTAGAAAGCATACTCTGTGAGAGAGTCTATCGTCAAGCCGTGCCATCACCGGTGCCTCCGCCAACCGCCACCGGCAGAGATGTGGCATGCTGCAGGTAGTAACTTCCCTACGCTGGAAACACCCCGACTGGAGAGCCTGTCAACTAAGATGGGTTAGCCTTGAGGGACGGTGTGTTCCCGAGGATTTCAACGCCGGGGTAGTGATGACTCCGGAACATAAAGGTATCGGAGTTTGGAAAAGTGGTATTTTTTACTCGGAGGATGCAGCTAGCAGCGGGATGCCGAGAGAGGGCCTTATATCTGGCTTGCGAGTAGCAGGGAAAGGTTCCAGAATACTATTCCTGCGTACGCCGCCACCAGGCAGGAAGTGCCTATTTTTGCCATCTTCGGGCGGTGCCGGTAGATATCCCATAGGATGAATGCGCAGAGCAATGCCCCTACCAACTTCAAGACCAGGAAATCTCCACCACCTACCAGAGACACCAGGAGAGGGTTTCCTTCTCGCACCACTCCGCTATTAACGAGAACATTCGTCAACCCTCCGTCTACGACCACCAGGAATACCAGCACCGCCAGGGGGTATATCATTTTACGAATACCGGTAAAGTAGTGCCTGATAGCCTTCATACTCATTCCCCGCCAGTGCGGCCAAACCTGGCACCTGCCACACCTATACTCAGCATAGCACGCCTTCATGAAAGCAAATATTAAATTTATAAATAATACGTAAAGTATTCATAAAGGTTTTGTAAAGGTTTACCCCCGTCAAATCGCAGTAGCCATACTGAGTCCACGACCTTACCTGAATTTTCTGTATGTTCCTCAGGGGATATCACTGGCTACCGGTGTCTCCTTCCGTAAGACGGGGACCGCCCAGGATGTATTCGGTCCCGGGTTCAATGACATCGCCAAAGGCATTCACAGCAATAAGGACACCTTACGATGTTTGTATCACCCTTCTGTATTAACGAGAACAGCGGAGTGGTAAGACATCGAGGCGAAATTTATATGGTATAGTACGTATACACAGAAAACAAGGGGAAATCCATCCCCGCATGCAATCAGTCCAGCGAAAGGAGAGAACAGAATGCCAGAATACGTACTCTACGAGAAGAAGGGACACATCGCCTATATCACCCTGAACAGACCGGAGCGCCTGAACGCTCTGGGCTCGGAACTGGGTCTGCAGCTACGAGATGCGGATACGGGATTCGCCGAAGACGAAGACGCCTGGGTGGCTATCTACACCGGTGCCGGTGAAAGGGCTTTCTCCGCAGGACGGGACCTGAAGGAAGTCGCTGAGCAGGACTCCCGGGGTGGAAGCAGTCTACCGTTTGCCCGCAGACCCGCCATCGAACACAACAAACCTACCATCGCGGCCATAAACGGTCTGGCCTACGGTGGAGGAATGGAACGTGTCCTCGCCTGCGATATCCGCATCTGCTCCGCAAACGCCACATTTTGTCTTGCCGAGGTCAAGGTAGGCCTGTGCCCGCCTACCGCTATGTTCACCCTGCCTCGCCTCATCGGTCTGTCCAACGCTATGTGGATGCTGCTCAGCGGGGAACCAATCGATGCCCAGGAAGCCCTCCGTATCGGTCTGGTAACCAGGGTTGTCCCCCTGCCCGACCTTATAACCACGGCCACACAAATGGCAAACACCATCTGCCAGAACTCGCCGCTGGCGGTACGTACCACCAGACAGCTCACGACACTCGGCCTGGAAGTGCCGATGGACTACGCCCGTCGTCTTGGCCAGGGACTAATCAGTTCGGTGTGGGGGTCGGAGGACGCCGTGGAGGGAGCCAGAGCATTCGTAGAAAAGAGAAAGCCTGTCTGGAAGATGCGCTAGCCCTGTTAGACAACCGGTCGTCTCTACGGCGATAGTCTGAGAAGTTACACCGGCTCGGTGCTGAGTGACATGATGCCCGGCAGGTGGAGAAAGCCAATTTGCTTGACACCGGGTGTTCAAAGGCTTAGCATATCGGCAACAGCCAATACCGGCTGCCCCGGCTGGAATACTCCGAGAAAGGAGGAGGGTTATGGCTGACGATATCGTGACTAAGGAGGGGCGTATCTACGGCGGATGGCGTCGCGCCGTGAATGCGGCAATCCACTCCGAGGGCTCCATCCACGAGGACGCAACAGCGCAGAAGCTGGGAATGCGAGGCGGTGCCGTGGTGGGCATCGTCCACCTCAACCTCTTCCCGCCGCTCGTGCTCAAGACCTTCGGCCCCGAGTGGTTTGAGCAGGGCTGTCTGAGCATTTTCTACACCTACGCCCTGCTTGACGGCGAGCAGGTCAGGGGAGTCATGGAGATTCCGTCCGAAGGTGCCAGGGATGTGCAGGTGGAGGCCTGGGCAGAAGACCCGGACGGGCGCACCGTGGGCAAAGGCACCGTGTCCATCGGGGAACCGAAAGAGCTGCCATACCTGCAGGCGATGGAACTGAAGAACGCCGAGCCTGGAGAGCTCCGCATTCTCGACGGGATGAAGGCGGGTGACGAACTACCATCGCGGGACGTGTTTATTACTCAGGAGACGGTGGACCGGGCACTGGAGACAATCACCGACCCCCTGGACTGGTACAAGGGTGACTCGCCCTGGGGAGGTGCTATCCTACCTCCCAGCGTCATGTATGGGGCTATGCAGTTAGCACCGACAGAAACACGCGAGTCTGTAGGGTTCTTCGGGGCAACGGAACTCCGCAACGTTAACGGGCCGATCAGGGTCGGTGTGCCGTACCTCGCAAGCGGGAAGCTGGTCTGCGTGGGGACCAGTCCCAGGACCGAGTACTTCTGGTTTGATTCAACGCTCGAGGAAAAGGAAAGCGGGAAGGTCATTGCCCAGATGCGTCATATGACCCGGCTCATGAAAGCGTCCTCGCCGCTGTATCAGGAAAACTAGTACCGACCCAATCCACCAGGACAAACACTGTGGGAGGCCAGTGCAGGTTATGCTGGCCTTCCCGGTAGCCGTGCCTGTAATACGCCGACAAGTCCGAGGTATACGAGTTTAATTCACTCTATAACCGTTATTATCTCCTCTTTATGTCACGCAACACCGAGAGCGCTAATTATCTCCATTTAATGCTTGACATTCTCCGATGATGCTCATACACTGTGTAAGCGAGTTATACGTTTGAATGCATTTATCGTGAATTACCTGGACTGTGGCTATCCCCTTGCACCACAAGAATATCCTGTGGCACAAACATCACTTACAGAACCTGGACCTGCAAAGCCACTGGCCTACCACCCATTTCTCACCTTTGCCTACAAAGATGTCTCCGCAGAGATTTCAGCATAGCATGACGAAAGGAGGTTCAATATGACTACGGAGAAATCGGAAAACCTGGACGCTCTCAGGCGAGAAGTACGCTCCTGGCTGAGGGCGAATCTCCCCAAGGGATGGGGGACACCGGAGTACAAGCCGCCTCCATCATATTCCAGAGAGCAACACGAGCAGGGTAAAGAGTGGACAAGGAAGCTGTACGATGCCGGCTACACCGGGTTCGGCTATCCCAAGGAGTATGGTGGCATCGAACGCCCCCGTGCCGAGATAGCCGTCATCCGGGAGGAACTGGGCCGCACCGGAACACCCGGAGGGCCGTTGTCCCTCGGAATGCTCGTAGCGGCACCGGCTATCCTGGCCCATGCCAATGAAGAGCAGAAGAAACGTTACATACCCAGGATACTCCGAGGCGAGGAGAGCTGGTGCGAGGGATTCTCGGAGCCTGACGCCGGGTCGGACCTGGCCAACGTTCAGACTACAGCCAAGAGGGATGGTGACGAGTGGGTGGTCAACGGACAGAAGTGCTGGACCAGCATGTGGGAGTTTGCTGACTGGAGCCTGCTGGTTGCGAAGACAGACCTCGAAGCTCCTCGGCACCGTAATATGACCTACTTTGTCTTCAGCACCGACATCCCCGGTTTCAGTCGCAGGCCGTTGCGCCAGATGTCGGGCGAATCCGAGTTTGGTGAGATGTTCTTCGATGACATGCGTATTCCCCACGAGAACATGATAGGCGAAGAAGGCAGGGGCTGGTATGTCGCCATGACCGCCCTGATGGCGGAGAGGAGCGGTGGTGGTGGCTTCGAAGGGGCAGGTGGTGCCCTGGCAGGCATCGGTATGGAAGGCCTGCTGGATGCCGATAGCCTTGTCAACCTGGCTAAAAACACCAAACATTACGGCAAGTCGGTCTGGGAGGATGAAGCATTCCGACAGAGGATAGTCCAGATTGCCATCGAGACCCAGGCCATGAGATGGAGTGGTACGCGCATGGCCGCCAAGATGCGGAAGGGACTACCCCTGGGCAATGAAGCCTCCGTTTTCAAGAACTTCCAGGCGGAGATGAGACAGCGCCGGGGCGACCTTACGATGGAGATTCTGGGGGCATACTCCCAGATGGTGCGGGGCTCGTCACGGGCAGTAAGCAATGGTACCTGGGTATATGACATGCTCCGGTCACGCGGTGCTACCATCGAGATGGGCACCTCGGAGATTAACCGCAACATTATTGCCGAGAGGATACTGGGCCTGCCCAGATAATAGATTTCGGTACCCGATAGTACCAGATGCGGGTTCCGATTTAATAGAAGGAGCAATGTTATGGAATTTATCCTCAATGAAGAGCAGGAAATGCTCAAGACAATGGCCAGAGACTTCCTCGAGAATGAATGTCCCAAGACACTCGTCAGACAGATGATGGAAGACGAGGTGGGCCATTCTCCGGAGTTGTGGAAGAAGATGGCCGAGGTAGGCTGGCTGGGCCTGGTCTTTCCGGAGAAATACGGGGGTTCCGAGATGAACTTCAGGGACCTTACCATCCTCTGTGAAGAGATGGGGCGGGCGATGATGCCCGGCCCCTTTTTCTCCACTCTGCTTCTCGCAGGTATACCCATCCTGGAAGCCGGTACCGAGGAACAGAAACAGGAGTTCCTCCCCAAGATAGCCAGCGGAGACATAGTCTGCACCCTGGCCGTACTGGAAGAAGACGGCGACTTCTGGCCGGATGCCGTTCAGATAAAAGCTACTCCCCGTGGTGGCGACTACATCATCAGCGGCACCAAGATGTTTGTCCCCGATGCCAAGGCGGCAGACTACATCCTTGTGGCCGCTCGAACCGGGCGCAGCGCCAACCCCGAGGAAGGTATCACCCTATTCATGGTGGACGCGACCGAGTGGGGTGTCTACGTAACGCCGCTGCTAACCATGGATGAGACCAGAAAGCAGTACGAACTCATGCTCAACAGGGTGGCAGTCCCGGCCAGCAACATCATCGGTGAAGTTAACCAAGGGTGGCCCATCCTTGAGAGCATGGCACTCAAGGCACGGGCCGCATTATGCGCCGAGATGGTCGGTGGTGGTGAGTGGGTGCTGGAGACAACCGTCAACTACGCCAAGGACCGGATTGCTTTCGGTGTACCCATCGGCAGCTTCCAGTCCATCAAGCACAAGTGTGCCGATATGCACAGTGGACTTGAATACGCCAGGTCACTGATGGAGTGGGCAGCCGAGGCAATAAAGGACGGCTCCCCGGATACGCAAATAGCCGTTTCCATGGCCAAGAGTTACTGTGGTGACGTCTATAAGGCGGTCTGCGGCGACGGAATCCAGCTACACGGCGGCATAGGTTTCACCTGGGACCATGATATGCACCTCTATTTCAAACGGTCCAGGGCAGCAGACGCGGCCTTCGGTGATGCTACTTACCACCGGGGGGTAATTGCCAAGAGATTTGGTTAATGCCTGCCTGCCAGATGGGTGACTGTTGACCGGATAGAAGAGAAATTGCATCATAACAGAAGTCCGGGGATGCGAGTATTCGTGTCCCTGGGCTTCTTACTGTGGTCTGATACTAAGAAAGAACTCAGCAGTCCCCGGTTCAATCTTGCTGTGCTCAAAGGGGACTGAGCGGGCATGGAAACCAACCTCGGTCATGAACCGAATCCATTCCTCGCGCCCGAAGAGGCCGCATATGTGCCGGTCGTACTCACAGCGGACATTGCCGCCTTCACGGATGAGGTAGGCGAAGTCCGTGGTGTAGTTGGTATCGGCCGGGTCCGGGTCCCAGCTCCACTCGAGATAGCGCAGGCTCCGCTCTCCCGCATCATGACCGCCGTGATTTGTTGTGGGGCGAAAAGTCTCCCTGACATGGTCAGGGCAGAAGAGGGCAACACCGCCGGGCCGACAGTGTACAAACGCGGTCTCGATTGCGCTTCGAAGGTCGTTCTCCGTAGTCATGTACATGATGGCATCGTGTACGAAGACGGCATCAAACAGTCGTCCCAGACGAACGGTCCGCATATCTCCCTGGATGTGCTCGCACTCGGGGTTCAGGGAACGGCTGACGGCAAGCATATCGGCAGACAGGTCGACGAGTGTCATCATGAAGTGTGGTTTGAGGTGCGAGGCGTTGTTGCCACCCCCACTACCAAGTTCCAGTAGTGTTTCCAGTGGAGAAGCTCCGGCGCCGACCATTATCTTCCGATAGATAGCTGCTTCTTCGGCGTAATCCTCAGGGGCTGTAAGTATCGGGAACCATGACGCAAGGTCACGGTACAGCCTGGGCAGGCTGTTTTCGTGAAGAGTCTCGCCATCGGGTCGCCCTGAAGACAAATCCATTCTCCGCCCATTCCACCTTTGGCGGCGGTGCTCATTCAGGAAGTGGGGAGCATCCCGTCCAGTCGTTTCCGCAAAGCGAACGCTTCCTCAACCATTGAGTTAATCAGTTCCTTCACACTGACAATACCATGGACCAGCCCGACCACCTGGCCACAGCCTCCCCGGCCATCCACGACATCGCCATCCTGCATCACCGAAGGCGCACTTCGTTCGAACAGTGGCAGCAGCTCATCACCGGAGGCACCTTTTGCCTCCAGTTCCATAATCTCCGCGGTTGCCTTGTTCCTGATTACCCTCGATTTTCTGCCCACGGACCGACCGATTATAGCGAGGTCGGTCTCCTTCGCCTGAACCATCCATTCCTTGAACGCCGGGTGCACCATACACTCTTTGGTGGCCAGCAGACGAGTACCCATCACGACTCCTTCAGCACCCAGCGCCAGCGCAGCAACCAGGCCCCGCGCGTCCCCGATACCACCCCCGGCCAGTACCGGTATCTTCACCTCGTCCACCGTTCTGGGAACGAGGGTGAAGGTGGTAGCATCTTCACGACCCAGAGCACCACCCTGCTCGAAACCCACTATGGTCACGGCATCCGCCCCCTCCCGCTCGGCGGCAACGGCATGCTTCACCGCAGCCACCTTGTGAATCAGCTTGACGTTACCATTTCTCAAACGCTCCACGAATTCGCCGGGACCCCTGAATCCCGAGGTTTCCACAGCCCTGACGCCCTCTTCCACCAGCACCTCGATGAACCGGTCGTTGAGCTCGGCATCTCCCCACGGAAATAGCGTGATGTTGATTCCGAAGGGCTTGTCGGTCAGGCTCTGCGTCTTCTTTATCTCCTCACGCAATGCCTCCGCCGTCTTGAACCGGGACGAGTCCAGAATTCCCAGTGCGCCGGCGTCGGAGACCGCCGCCACGAACTCGGCTCGTGAAATATCTCTCATGCCGCCGGCAACTATGGGGCATTCGATTCCCAGCATCTCTGTCAGCCTGGTCTTGAACATCCTCGTTAACCTCCGCAACAGTATTAGTTACGCCAGCCAGCCAGTCACTCTTGAGCCCGGTGCTCCGCAGAGTCGGCACAGCGGTTGCGAGCTATCAACAGCTACTGACCTACCGTAAAGGCTTCCTCAACAGTGCTGCCATCGACCTTGACCGGTGGGTCGTCAGTTCCCCCGGCTATATAAGTGAACTCACCATCCGCCGGGTTATCGTAATAGAGTATTGCATAATAGGAGCGTGCCGGCGTGGCTGATAGCGTTACTTCGAAACCGGGATAGACACCGGCAGCAGCCAGAGGTGTACTGGCAAGCACAGTCGAAGTGTCTGGCTCTCCCTCGAGTGTCACCATATGCAGCACCAGCCACCCCGGCTTATCGATGCAGGCTTTGATTATGACAGTACCATCCCCGGCACCCGTGTTATCCACTTCAATATATGGCGATAAGCCTTGCATGGTGAAAGACACCGTTACCACCTCGTCCTCCACACTGACCGGCGGGTCATCGTCGCCACCCGGCGAAAAGGTAAAGGCTTCGTCTACCGGGTCATCGTAGTAGAGCATTGCGATAACATCGGTATCACTGACGACCGCGCCTCCAATTGCCATGTCGATACTAGCGTACTCTCCCTGCTCGGGAAGGTAGGCACGGACAATCTCGGCACTGGTATCCGGGACTCCCGCGGCCGTAGTCGGGCGCAGTACCAACCAGCCCGGTTTATCAATAACCACCCGGAATGTTATCATGGCGTCCTCGGTACTCTGGTCAACGAGTTCCAGCAGAGGAGTGGGCAGGACTGTCTGACAAGCAGATAGTACGAGACATAAAATAAGAATTACAGCTAGAATTATTTTAACCATATCGCCTCCTTGGTTCCCCGGCACTCGTTCCAATTGTATCCCGCCACAGAAGGAATTGTAAAGACTGCAAAGGCATTCCGGCTTCCCCTTACTTCATTCCACACTGCTGTTGACGGAACAGGACAGCGGTGTTAGACTCTGCTCAGTGCACCACAAATAATGACCCAAATAGATACACTGCGGGGTTTCTCCGGGAGATAGCGGGAAGAGGAGAGCGGCCATTGTCCAGAGGTGATATTACGATAAACGAGAAACTGTGCAAGGGCTGCGGCTACTGCGTCAGGTTCTGTCCTCAAACCTGCATTACCATTCCCGGAGACAGGTTCAGTCCGCAGGGATACCTGCTTGCCGTTTTCACCGAGTCGGACAAATGCAACGCCTGCGGTATCTGCGGCTGGATGTGCCCCGAATTCGCAATAGACGTGTACAGGTACGTTGAGGCAAAGACACCCTCTGCCTGACGCCACCCTTTGAGGAGACTGTTGACGTGCCCGAAAGGATACTGGTACAGGGAAACGAATCCGTCGGCTGGGGAGCGATAAGCGCCGGCTGCCGTCACTTCTTCGGCTATCCAATCACCCCGCAGAACGAGATAACCGAGTTCTTCGCCAGGGAGCTCCCCGAAATCGGTGGGGTGTTTGTTCAATCGGAAAGTGAAGCCGCGTCGGCAGCCATGCTCTACGGGGCAGCCGCCGCAGGAGTCCGCGCCATTACCTCCACATCCGGTGCCGGATGGGGACTGATGCAGGAGGGGATGTCCCAGCTAGCCAACGCCGAGCTACCCTGCGTCATCGTGAACATGCAGCGCGGCGGTCCTGGACAGGGCACCACGCGTCACGCCCAGATGGACTACCTATCGACGACACGGGGTGGCGGACAGGGAGGCTACAAGACGATAGTACTGGCCCCGGCCAGCGTCCAGGAGTGCCACGACCTGGTCCAACTCGCCTTCCACCTCGCCGATAAGTACCGTAACCCGATGGTGGTCCTCGGTGACGGCATCCTGGGACAGATGGCCGAACTCCTGGAGAGGAGCACAATAGAGTTCGACCCCCTGCCGGAGAAGGACTGGACCATCCGGAGTATGGGAGAGCGCGATTCCGAAACTCACAACTTCATCTCCTGCGGTCAGGGAGGTGTCATCCCGGTGCCACCGTACACCAGCTACGGCGCATTCCTCCAGCGGCTTGAAGAGAAATACTGGGCCATATCTGCCGACGAGGTGAGATATGAGACCTACCACAGCGAAGACGCCCGGTTGCTTCTCGTAGCCTATGGCTCGACGGCGCGAGTGTGCCAGGAGGCAGTGGACATGGCGCGCGCAGAAGGCCTCAGGGCCGGTCTGCTCCGGCCAATCAGCCTGTGGCCATTTCCTACCGACGTAATCCGCCAGAAAGCGGCATCCGGTACAGAGTTCCTCGTCGTGGAAGACAGCCTCGGTCAACTGGTTGACGACGTCCGATACGCTGTTGAAGGAAAGAGCCAGGTACACTTCCTGGGTATCCTCGCCCGGCACCTGCCCACGGATGGCGGCATGATTCTCCCCGACCGCGTCCTGGAGGAGATTAAGAAGGTCTCATGACAGAGAAGAAAGAACTGGTCTACACCAAGCCGAAGCTCAAGCTGGGGTACGGCTGGGGGCACTGTCCCGGCTGTCACCACCCTATCGTGGAGAAGCTGGTCTGCGAGGTCCTAGAAGAGATGGACCTGGCGCGTAGAGCCATTGGCGTTGCTGGCGTCGGGTGCAGCTTCGGTTTCTTCGCCAGCATCAACATTGACGGCGCCAACTGTGCTCACGGTGCAGCCCCGGCAGTGGCCACCGGCATCAAGCACGCCCTATACGGAAAACCCCTCGTTTTCACGATTCAGGGCGATGGCGACTGCGCCGCCATCGGTGGCGGTTATGTCCTCAACGCCGCGTCCCGGGCTGAGAAGATAACTATCATCATGGTCAATAACGCTAACTACGGGACCACCGGCGGACAGCTTGCCCCGACCACCATCATGGGCCAGGTCACATCCACCACCCCTCACGGCCGCAATACCGGCCAGGGCTACCCCATACACCTGCCGGAACTCCTCGTCGGGATGCAGGGAGTAGCCTTCACTGCACGTGCCGCCCCCTTCACACCGGCAGGTTACCGTCGGGCTAAGAGCTATCTCAAGACCGCTTTCCAGAGACAGCTTGATGAAGCCGGTCTGACCTTCGTGGAACTGCTCTCCGCCTGTCCTCCCAACTGGCATATGACGCCTCTTGAGGCAATCCAGTGGATGGAGGACAGTATGCTACCCGAGTACCCCGAGGGCATCTTCAAGGATAGTGGCGGGGAGAAATGACAGCGGGCAGGAGAAGTCCGTGAACAGAACGGAATCAATGAGGTATGACGTGATAATGGCCGGAGTAGGCGGTCGGGGCGTACTCATGGCCGGGCTGCTGCTGGCGCAGGCAGGAATGACAGAATACCGCAACGTGCTCTGGTTCCCTTCCTACGCCAGTACCATGAGGGGCGGGCCCTGTGAATGTACCGTAATCCTTTCCAATAATAGCATCGCCTCACCGATGCTGTCCCGGGCACAGGCAGTTATCATCATGGAGGCCAGCCAGGCCGGACCGTTTGAGAACAGGGTCCAGCCCGGCGGTATTGCGGTGGTGGAAAGCACCGGCCTGTCGGGGAAGATGAGGCGTGACGACATCACGACGCTCTACATCCCCGCCGTTGAAAGGGCGGTAGCACTGGGTAATGCTCAGGTGATGAATCTCCTCCTGCTGGGGGCATACATTGAAACAACCCGCGTCCTCAGCCCGGAGGCTATCGACAGTGTGCTGGAAAACAGGCTGGCAGGTCGGGGCAGGGAGCAGCTACTGGCCCTGAATAAACGTGCTCTCAGAGAGGGCATGAAAGCAGCGCGAGACCCTGCTTAGAGGAGCCAAACCTGTCCGCCGGACCATCCGACGCTACGACAGAAGGAGGGGCATAATGCCGGAGGTAATTGTACGCCGGGACGGACCGGTGCTTCGCATCAGTCTGAACAGACCGGAGCGCCGGAACGCCCTGGACCATGAGGCCATTAACCAGATCCTCGACGCACTGGAACCGGTCCCGAACGACGATGATTGCCGCGTTGTCGTCATCAGTGGGGAAGGTTCCGGCTTCTGCTCCGGGGACGACATGGGAGGCATGGGGCAGCCGACCAGCGCACGATGGAAGGGCTTGAAACCAAGCGCGTCTGTCCTGCCCCAACAAGCCCTCATCAGGACACTGCGGACGCTGCCCAGGCCGGTGGTGGTCTCTATCCACGGTTATGCTTTGGGGATGGGACTGGATATGGCGCTGGCCTGCGACCTCAGGATATGCACCGAGACCGCTGAGCTCGGTGACCCCCGCACGGACCGTGCCCTGTATGCCGCTACCGGTATCACCTACCAGCTACCCCGTGCCGTCGGGTACGGGCGTGCACTGGCAATGATGCTCCTGGCCGAGCGTATATCCGGCAAGGAAGCAGAACGCATCGGACTCGTCTACAAGGCAGTCGCCGAGGAAGAACTCACAGCCACGGTGGAGGGTATCGTCGGGAAGCTGGCCACGGCGGCCACTAAATCGATTGCCGTTATCAAGGAACAGATGGCGGTGCAGATGGACCTAGCCTATGACCTGGCGGCGCGCCACTCCGTGGCGGTACGCAGCAGCTACACCCTCGAAGACACTCAGGAGGGGATTACGGCATTCTTCGAGAAGAGGGCGCCTCACTTTACCGGACAGTAGCCACCGTCAACGTAATCGAGAGTGGCCATTATTATTTTATCAGGTGGAGCGTAGACCATCGGACGACCACTGTATCGCTCGTGATGCACCCTGAATACCAGCCCTTCCCGAATCTGCCGGTTTGATAGCCATCGCAGCAGGTGATAGAATCTGAGAAGTGAAAGAGTTTGCACAAGCACTCAGGAAAGAGGTGAGTGAAACTGAAGTCTGTAGATGAACAGGTTGTCATTCTGATGCACGGGGCCGAGTTTGGCGATGAACAGATTAAGGAGATGATGACCCGGGAGCTGCGCCAGCGGCTCATCGAAGCCGGTGAGGAAGGCCGTCCGCTGCGGGTGTACTGTGGCTATGATGTCACTGCCCCCGATATTCACCTCGGTCACACTATCACGATGCGCAAACTGCGCCAGTTCCAGGAGTTCGGACACGACGTCACTTTCCTGATAGGTACCTTTACTACCCTTATCGGGGACCCCAGCGACCGCGACGATGAACGTGCGATGCCGCTCACCGAGCTCATTGAAAAGAATGCTCTGACATATTCGGAGCAGGCTTTCAAGATACTTGACCGGGAGAAGACCTCGATTCGATACAATAACGACTGGCTGGGCAAGCTGACCTTCGCGGATGTTATCAGGTTAGCCTCACACTTTACCGTGCAACAGTTCCTGGTGCGTGACAGGCTTCGCAACAGGTATGAGCGGAACGAACCCCTCTGGCTGCGTGAACTGCTCTATCCCCTCGCCCAGGGGTATGACGCCGTCCATTTGAAGGCAGATGTCCAGATAGGGGCTACTGAACAGCTTTTCAATCTCATGGCCGGTCGCAAACTCCAGGAGGTCTTCGGACTGAAGCCACAGGTATGTATCACTTACCCCGTACTGGTAGGTACCGACGGTGAGATGCGCATGTCCAAGAGTATCGGCAATTACATAGGGGTTAACGAACCGCCCGAGGAGCAGTACGGCAAGGTGATGAGCCTGCCTGACAACGTAATGCTCCAGTACTTCAGCCTGGTCACTCGCTGGCTGCCCGACCAGATTGCCGCTATTCAGGCCGACCTTGAGCAGGACCGTATCCACCCGATGGAGGCCAAGAAGAAGCTGGCCTGGGAGATTGTGGATGCTTTCAACGGTAGTGGTGCCGCCGACACCGCGGCGGCCCACTTCGAGAAGGTCCACCAGTCCAGGGAGTTCCCCACGGACATGTCTACCTTCGCACTGAAGCAGTCGACCAATATTGTCGACCTGCTGGTAGCTGCCGGACTATGCCGGAGCAAGGGCGAGGCACGCCGTGTGGTGCAGCAGGGTGGCATCAAACTCAATGGTGAACCGGTAGAGAGCGCTGACACACAGGTAGAGCCGGGCGAAGCGGTGCTCCAGAGGGGCAAGCGTCACTTCGTGCGGCTGACCATTGATTTGTAACAGACAGTATCCTGTTCAAGGAGTTGATTCATGGAAGCAGAAACCAGAGACAGGTTCGTGCACCTCTGGAAGAAGTACTTCGGTGACGCGGAACTCCCCATTACCTTCTTCTATACCGACGAGGCGGGACATGCCGGACCGGTTGAGCCAGATTCCGTGTCAAGATGCGTCATCGGGGCGCTGGCAGACGTCCGAGAAGGGACTCCCCTGCATTTCGACGTCGACTCTATCGGCTGCCCCGGTGGAAAGAGGTACCTTGGCTATGCCGAAGGCATCATGCCCGGGTTCGAGTACTTCCTGTCCTACGGGATTCCCGGCAGGTTGGAAGGCGAGCGTTACTGCAAGTCCCCCGAGCTCGTCAGGGAAATCATGAAGGACTCTCCCACCTTCAAGGCACCCGGCCGCTTCATCGTCTTCAAGCGATGGGACAAACTCGAAGATGCGGATAATCCCGAGGTCGTCATCTTCTTCGCCGAACCCGATGTCCTCGCCGGACTCTTCACCCTGGCACGTTTCGATGAAGCCGACCGGAATGCGGTATCCGCGCCATTCGGTTCCGGCTGTTCCACCATCGTTCAGTACCCTCACCTGGAAAGGGAGTCCGAGCATCCAAGGGCGACCATCGGGATGTTCGACCCATCAGCACGCCCCTTCGTTCCCGGGAATGTAATCAGTTTCTCGGTACCCATGAGCAAGTTCACCGCCATGATTGACAACATGGAGGAGAGCTTTCTTATCACGGACACGTGGGGCAGGATACAGAAACGGATGGTGAACCGGTAGTTGCCAGTCAACCAGCACAATATAACACCGGACGGCCTGCTGAACAGAGGCTGGCTTCTCAGAGGTTTCCCCAAACCAGTTTAATTATCCCAAAACCTAGATTCCGGCAATCCGGCAGAGGCGCTCTTTAACGAGAGCGAAATTCTCGCTGTAACCGGCCCCGATATTCTTCAACTCTTGCCGCCAATCATCGTCCTCAGCCACGTTCGGCCAGACCGCTGAGCCAGATATTCCCATTCTGACCAGTTTCTGTCTCGCCATTTCCGTATATTCAGCCCGCCGCTGTTCCGCTTCCCGGATAAAGTCCCCGGCAATTGTCTCAACTTCCTGCCGTATTTCGGTAAGCCCCGCTTTGTCCATCACCGCTGCCAGACCGTCAATCGCCTTCGTGCTTCCAGCCCCATCCCAGATGACTACCGCGTCACAAAGCGCCGAGATAAGACCTTTCCTGACCGCAATCCTGTTTTCACCCTGGTAGTGCTCCAGTTCACTCTCCAGGTCTCTACTTCTAATCGTGCCTTTGAGGTACTTCTGAGCGATAGCCATCCCGCGGGGAGCGTGCTCCTTCTCCCTTTGCTCGGTCTGTTCCTCCGGTGTCATTCCCGGCATCCCGGCCAGTCTCTCCATTGCCAGCTCACGCGCGCTCTTTATCCTGTCGTCTGCCATCTGGCTCTCCTAGAAAAGGATATTGGCCTTGATAAAAGCGAAGTTTTTCTCGATTGTTTCTTTGCCCTCAATCACGCCGGGATGACCGTGCGGGTGCCCGCAGAGCAGGTACTCCACATCCAGTTTGGATAACCTATCTATGCTCTGCTTGAGAGCCGCCGCACTCCCTCCGGGCAGGTCTACCCGTCCGGTGCTCAGGAAAAATATGACATCCCCCACGATGAGTACCTCCCGTTCAGGCCAGTAAAGCGTAATATGACCGGGAGAATGACCGGGCGAAAGGAAAACATCCAGCTTCAATTGACCGTCCGGCCCGAGCAACAATTCCCCTTCTTCAAGAAAGACATCCACCACCCCGCCAAGTCGGCTGTACAGTCTGCTCTCCGCTTCACTCGCGGCAACCAGTGCGCCGTACTCCTTCCTGATTATACCGGCGGCTTCGCAGTGGTCACCATGAGAGTGAGTCAGAATCACCAGCCCAACAGCCGAGGCATCAAGTCCGTCATTCTCCATCTCCTGCACCAGCCTGCGCCAGCCGGGTTGACGGTATGCCGGTGTTACCACATGGCCGGGGTCGATGAGCACATGCTTACCACCCTCCAGGACATTGGCAAAGAGGTAGCTATTGCAGTTATTGTCCTCGCCCTGCCAGACATAGGCATAGAGGTTATCGACCAGTTTCATTTTTTGAATAGCTGTCCGGTTAAAATCCTGTTGAACGTGTTACCAATGGCAACAACTACAGCGCGTATATTTCTTCGCCAAAGGTGTGGACCCAGTTCTTCTTCAGCACCTTGACCGCTTCTTCGGTCTTGTCCACACCAAGGATGACTACCGGCTGCCCGCTTTCTCCCCGACCGAGGTACGGATAAAAGTAGAGCACGTTTATGCTGCTGTCCTTGAGGGGCTTGAGTACGGCTTGAAGACCGCCGGGATGGTCCGGTACCTCCACCGCTATCACATCGGTCTCTCTTATCGGATAGCCGTGACTCCTGAGGACATTAGCTGTCTTCTCCGGGTTATCGGTAACAAACCTTACGGTACTGATGTCCGAAGTATCGGCAACCGAGATAGCCCTGATGTTTATCCCTTCGACTCCCAGGCGCTCACTGACCGCCAGGAACATTCCGGGGATATTCTCCAGGCTGACCGAAATCTGTTTTACGTTCATGGCTCGCTCCCAATACAGAATGTCATACGGTTCCGCTACGCTATGATGCTATCTTCCCCGGACTGCTTTCAACCGGAACCTAGCAGGCTGCTGAAAAATCTTTTCGACCATCCCCCTGACCCCCTTCCTGGCCAGGAAGGGGGAAGATTATGCCTGGGGATACCCCCAGGTCTGGGGGGCACCCCCAGACCCTACCAAAGGGGGCTTCGGCCCCTCTCGGAAGAGGGGTGCCCCCTCTGGACTCCCCTTTTTCACCACCGGGTTAGACCATCTCGTATCCGACGGTCAGGGCTTTTCTATTTATGTCAAACAGTTTCTGCTTGTTTTTCAGGGCAGTCTTCAGCCCCTTGACAATGCTGTCCATAGAGACAAGGTTGCTTTTCTTCGTAAAAGCTCCCAGCATTACCATGTTGGCCGACCTTGCGCTGCCAAGCTCTTCGGCGACAGCGTTGGCGGGGATACTGACCACCTCAATGTCGCCCCGCGAAACCTCAATATCTATCAGCGAGGAATTAAGGAACAGGATACCGCCTGATTCTACCTGGTTCTGAAACCTGACCAGGGAAGGTTGATTCATGACGACAACGAAATCCGGAGAGGAAGCGATGGGCGATGCAATGTCCTCATCCGAAATAGCTACGGTGCAATTGGCAGTACCGCCCCGGACCTCGGCCCCATATGAGGGCCAATAGGTTACAGCCTTGCCATCAAGCATCGCCGCCTGGGCCAGATTCAGGCCCATGGACAGCACACCCTGCCCACCGAAACCGGCAAATATCGTCTTAAGCAGCATCTTTCCCCCCGGTTACGTCCTTGATAACTCCCAGAGGAAACTCCCTAGTCATCACTTCACCCGCCCACTGCCACGACTCCAGTGAAGTCATTTTCCAGTTGGTGGGGCAGGGAGACAGTATCTCGACCAGGGCAAAACCCAGGCCATCGAGCTGTGTCTGGAATGCCTTCCGTATGGCCTTTTTCGTCTTTCTGATGTTAGCCGGTGAATTGACGGCAACCCTCTCTACATATGCCGCGCCCTTTACCATGGCCACAATCTCGCTCATCTTGATAGGATACCCTTCTATCTCCACGTCTCGTCCGTAAGGGGTGGTGGTCGTGGTCTGGTGCTCGATGGTGGTCGGGGCCATCTGACCGCCCGTCATGCCGTAGACAGCGTTGTTGACAAAGATAGCGGTTATCTTCTCTCCCCGATTGGCGGCATGTATTGTCTCGGCAGTGCCGATAGCGGCCAGGTCGCCATCGCCTTGATAGGTAAACACTACCGCTTCAGGATAGGCCCTTTTCAGACCGGTGGCGACAGCAGCACCCCTGCCGTGGGCAGACTCCGCCATGTCCACGTCAAGGTAGTTGTAGGCAAAGACGCTGCACCCCGGAGGTGGTATACCGATTGCCCTCTCACCGAGTTTCATTTCATCGATTACCTCGGCAATCAGGCGGTGAATAATGGAATGACCGCACCCCGGACAGTAGTGGAACACGGCTTTCTTCAGCAATCTGGGTCGGGCGTATACCTTCTTCATCTCCCTATTTCAGCCCCTTCTGGTAATAGAGACGCGTGACCACTCGAGCAACCTCGCTCGGGGTAGGGATAACGCCTCCCGGTCTCCCGTAGAAGGAGACCTCCGCCTCTCCCGCAACAGACAACTGGACGTCTTCCAGCATCTGGCCCATGTTCATTTCAAAAACCAAGAACTGCTTTGTCCGGCTTGTCAGTTCCTTTACCTCCTCGGTGGGAAACGGCCATAGCGTTATCGGTCTGAGCATACCCACCTTCAGACCCATGTCCCGCACGGTCTTGATTGCCCCTCTGGCAATCCGGGCCGCTATCCCGAAGGCAACCACAATCAGTTCGGCGTCGTCCACGAGAAAGGTATCAAAACTGGTCTCTTCCTTCTTTATCAGGCCGTATCTCCTGTAAAGGCTCCAGTTGATACGCTCCAGGTCCGCCGGATTCGAGGTGAAGGTCTTGATTATCTTACTCGGTCTCCCCTTTGCCCCCCGCATGGCATCGCTCCTCACTGACAACTCTTTGGGGGCTTCGTACTTGAACTCTATCGGTTCCATCATCTGTCCCAGCATGCCGTCGCCGAGGACAACCACCGGTATCCGGTACCTTTCGGCAAGGTCGAAAGCACGGTGAGTAAGGTCGGCCAGTTCCTGCACCGAAGACGGCGCCAGGACTATGGTACGGTAGTCGCCGTGACCGCCGCCGCGTGTAGCCTGGAAGTAGTCCGACTGGGAAGCAGAGATACTCCCCAGGCCGGGCCCGCCCCGCGACATATTAACGATTACCGCAGGAAGTTCGCAGGCCGCCAGGTAGGAGATACCTTCCTGCTTCAGGCTGATTCCGGGGCTGGAAGAGGAGGTCATCGCCCGGACACCAGCGACACTCGCCCCGAACACCATGTTTATCGCTGCAATCTCGCTCTCCGCCTGGACAAAAGCGCATCCTTTTCTTCTGCTCAGGTTTACTGCCATGTACTCGGTCAGCTCATTCTGCGGCGTAATCGGGTAGCCAAAATAGCACTGGCAACCCGCCCGAATCGCCGCCTCTCCGATAGCGCTGTTCCCATTCATCAGAATCTTAGCCACGGTACACCTCTATGGCCACTTCCGGACACACCAGCGCACAGACAGCACATCCTGTACATTCGCCATTATCATTAAAGGCTGCCGGCAGATACCCGCTGGCATTCAGCTTATCGGAGACACAGATTATGTCTTTAGGGCAAAAGAATATGCAGAGCTCACAGCCCTTACATAGCTCCTGCTGAATCTCTATGCATCCCTTCATGCCAGCCTCTGCACCTGTGAATCAGTCAGCCCGCCACCAACCGATGTCAGCAGCACGCTGCAACTCTCCCGATGTGATTATACAGGATTTCCCACCACTATGACCAATGGGGACTTACGAATGCCTGGATAGGACGCCTGCATTCAACCTGCCGCCTTGCCCCTACCACACCTATACGGGTAGACTATGGGTATCGAACACGGGAAGTTGCGAACTGTGAGTAAGAAGCGATATGGATGAATACCCAGGCAGTGGGGTGGGGCTGGGTTCTGCCGGAGGTGGCTGGCGGAACACCCTGCGTAACCTGAAGACTTTCTCCTCCCTGAAGAACCGGGTCTATCGCCTCTATTTCGGTGCCATGGTATTCCAGATGGCGGCCATGAACATGCAGATGTTTGCCCGCTCGCTGCTTGTGTACCGCCTGACCGGGTCCGCAGCTATTCTGGGCAGCACGGCAGTGGCCAACGCCGTGCCCATGCTTCTGCTATCTCTCTATGGCGGGGTCATTGCCGACCGGGTACAGAAAAAGTACGTTGTTCTCATTGGCCACGCAGCCTCGGCGGTGGCATCCCTGGGCGTCGCACTCGCCCTGACCACAGGTTACCTGAGTGTCGAGCACGAGGGCTCGTGGTGGATTCTGATTGTGGCCTCCGCATTTCAGGGGGCCATCATGGGCCTGACAATGCCCTCCCGAGAGGCCATTATCCGTGAGATTGTCACCTCGGAGCAGCTTCTCAATGCCATCTCCCTGAGTACTATGGGGATGAATGCCCTCCGGCTGTTCGCCCCGGCGCTGACCGGCATTCTCATCGGTGCCTTCGACTTCAAGGCCGTATACTACACCATGACCGGACTGTACCTTGGGGCTGTGTTCTTCATGGCCCTTTTACCACAGACGAGTAAGATAGTCACCGGTGGTCTCAGCCCCCTGGAAGGGATAAAGGCGGGATTCCAGTACCTCAGGCGTGAGACCACTGTCCTCTTTGTCCTGGCCTTCGTCCTCCTGTCAATCGTGCTCTCACAACCCTATGCCCTGCTGATGCCCATCTTCTGTGACGATATTCTGAAGTGCGGTGAGGAGGGTATGGGTTTCCTGTTGAGCGTATCCGGTATTGGTGCGGTTGTCGGGTCACTCACCCTGGCCTCGTTGCCCAACAAGAAACGAGGTCTGATGATGCTGGGCAGCAGCCTCCTTCTGAGCCTGGCTCTGACAGCCTTCTCCTTCTCCACTACGTGGAACGCTTCCCTTGCCTTGATTGTCTTCGTGGGGCTGGGACAGTCGGGACAGATGACACTGGCGGGCACGCTAATCCAGTACTACGTGGACCCGGCATACCTGGGCCGGGTTATGAGCATCCTCATGATGCAGTTCGGCTTCATTAGCTTTAGCACCTTCGCTGCGGGGCTGCTCGCCGAGGCCGTCGGGGTCCAGTGGGCGGTCGGTGGATTTGCCATGGGCCTTATCCTGCTGTCTGTCCTGGTGTTTGCCTTCGTTCCCCGACTACGAAACCTGGACTAGCCGCATCACGGATAGAATCCGTCCGGTTATATTTCCACCAGGAGAGTGTTTACATCTCAGAGAGGGCGGGACTCATGATGGTTCCGGGCTGGTTTGCGGTGGTTTTGCCAGCAGAATAAGGATAACCGACGGTAACGTAATCAGTGAAAATAATTGCCACGCCTGTCTGTAGCTGCCGGTAACGTCGAACATCCAGCCGGCAAGGACCGGACTGAACAGGCCACCAATCATACTGACACTTGCCATCAAGCCCATTATGGTCCCGAATGACCGTGTACCAAAGTAGTCCGCCTGCATCGCCGGTCTCAGAGGGATGGGACCGCCGTACCCGGGCGCATAAGTCAGGAGGAACAGTACGATGAGCCACACCTTGTCCGCACTGATGAGGGAAAATATGAATAGCCCGATGGTCTGGAGAGTGAGGGCTGTAGCGACAAGGTACCTCTTGTTGGTGAAATCGCCCAGAAAGCCAAAACCCAGTCTGCCAATGACGCTGCATAAGGTCATACCGGTCACTGCCGTAGCGGCTATCGTTGTAGAGACCTCCACACTCTCCAGGTACGGCACAATATGTACCATCACCGCGCTTGTACCGATATGCTGAAAAAGAAATGCCAGCGAAAGCAACCAGAAAGCCTTTGTCCGAATGGCTTCTTTTACCGTGTACCCGGATGATTCAGGAACAGGTCCCAAAGTCGGCTGTTTGTCCGAGAATCCTTTTAGTTCATTTGTCTCCCCGGTAGTCTTTCCATCTGGAAGGTATCCATAGTCCTCGGGCTGGCGTCTCATAACTGAACTGAGAATGATGCCGACAACGCCCAGTAAAACTGCCAGCCAGACCAGTGTCTCCCTCCATCCGAATTTCTCAATAGAAAGGGCAATCAAGGGTACCAGGGTACCGCTGGCACCAAAGCCCAGGTATATCATGGTCAGTGCCCGGCTTCTCTTTTCCCGGAACCAGCGGGCTACAGCAGTGTTCATCACAATGAATGAGCCAAAGCTGAAACCCATTGCCATAATCATAAATGCTCCGTAGAACATCCAGAGGGAGTTTATCTGGCTCATGAGAAAGAACCCAAGACCGATGATAACCCAGCCGGCATACATCAGTTTCCTCGGGCTTACCCGGTCAACAAGGAAACCGGCCAGCGGACCCAGGATACCGGATTCCAGTCTCTGGAAAACGAATGCGACAGATGTAGCCGCAGCACTCCAGCCAAATGTATCCCGTATCGGGTTAAAGAAGGTAGTGAAACCGTAGATAAATGAACCGCCCGCCAGGAAATTCAGGGCGGCAGAGGATAGTACTATCCACCAGCCGTAGAATATCTTCTTCCGTGGTGGAAGCTTTAGCAGCCCGAGTCTTCGCAACTCGAGTCTTCTCAGCCTGAGTCTTCTCAGCATAGCCCTATATGACGGTCCCGACTTTCCGCACTATCAGGCAAAGGTAGCATATTCCCGGGCATGTGGAGTCTGTGGTGCAACCATTGATTACGGTACTACGGGGTGGGAGTAGTATCCGGTGAAGTCAGCATTTCGACCATACGCGCACCCAGAGCACGTGCTTCTTCCAGCAGTGGTGTGTTGCTCTTGACGTCACCGGGCTTGCTGGCGTAGCCACTCACAGAGACTACCTTCTCTTCAGGCAAGCTGGTCACCATCCTGGCGAAACGCCTCAGGTCCCGGTCGGTCCGCTCAAGTCCGGCACCGCCGGCAACGGCAATCGTACCGGCACACCGAGACTTAAGGAGAATTCCGTGGGTGTACAGGAAGTAGTGCCGGTCAATGAAGGCCTTCATCTGGGCGGTAATAGTATAGTAATAGACCGGGCTGCCGAGAATGATACCGTCGGCCTCACGAAATTTTTCCAGAATCCAGGGGGCGTCATCCCTCTGCAGGCACTCTGGAAACGATGGGCAGTCCTGATGCCCGAGACACGGACCCACCCGGTGTTCACCAAGCATAATCTTCTCGGTCTCCATGCCCTGTCTGGCTGCTTCCTGCAGTGCCTCGTCGACAAGGCAGCTTGTGTTTCCGTTGGACCTCGGGCTACCGACAATGGCTGTTATTTTCATTATCCCTCTCTATATTATCAACAGAATCAAAGCATCCCGATTCGGCAACAGCGGAGCCTTCTCAGTACACCACCTCTTCTTCAACAAGCCGGTCAATCTCGTCACGTGACATACCAAGCAGTTCTCCAAGCACATACTGGTTATGCTCACCAATCAGTGGTGCGGCACGCGGAATCCGTGCAGGCGTAGCGGAGAGACGCCAGGGTGGTCCGACAACCATTCTCTTTCCTATCTCGGGATGCTCTACTTCGGCCAGGATACCCCGTTCCTTCAGGTGGGGGTCCCGGGGAATCATTTTGCCGCTGTATGTCGGCATCGCAGCTATTCCTACACTCTGCAGGGCTTCCATCACCTCATAGTCAGTGTGCTGCCTGGTCCACTCCGCGACCAGTCTATCCAGCTCTGACTGGTTCTGTCGACGGCTGGCAGCGTCGGTAAACCTCTGGGCCTTCGTCCAGTCGGGACCACCAATAGCACTGCAGAAAGCCCGCCATTCTTCTTCGCCTGAGACTGCAATGGTGGCCCAATGGTCCTCTTCCTGGCAGGGATAGCAACCGTGTGGTGCCATGACCTCGTCGCTATTGCCATCGCGCTCTCTCACCCTGCCGTTCATGGTGTAATCCATTAGCACATCCCCGACCAGACAACTGATAGCCGCAGCGGATGAAAGGTCTATGTACTGGCCTTTTCCGGTTCGCTGGCGGTAGTTGAGTGCGGCCAGTATCGCGAAGGCTGCCGTCGTGCCCACCCTGGTGTCGATGGCACCCGTCAGGGTGGACGGTGTCCCGTCAATATGACCGGAAACGTAGGCCAGCCCGCTCAGGGCAGCGAAAGTCGGGGCATAGCCAACATAGGTCCGTTCCGGACCAGTTGTACCTACCGCCGAAGAAGAAAGCATGATGATATCGGGTTTGACCTCTCTCAGCACCTCGTAGTCGAGACCCAACCTTTCCATTACACCAGGACGCATATTCTGGGTCACGACATCAGACACCTTCACCAGCCTCTTCGCGATATCGATGGCCCTGGCCCGGGTAAGATTCAGGGTCAGGCTCAGTTTGTTCAGGTTAATGTCGTTGAAGACAGTCGACTGGTTGGGGCCGCCCATCATGGGTCCTGTCATCAGCGACCGGAGCCGGGTATGGTCGAGACGCCGATGGCTTTCCACCTTTATCACCTCGGCACCGAGCATCGCCAGAAGAAGCGTGGCGTATGGCCCGGCCCACGCCCAGGTAAAATCGACTATCCTTACTCCATCCAGAGGGTATTCTCCCATGTTCCGCTCTCCAATCTAGATGACACCACGTTCTTTCAATTCCGCCAGCTCTTCTTCACTGCGACCCAGGTACCCTCTGTAGACACTATCGTTATGCTCACCAAGAAGAGGGGCAGCACGGTTAGCCCGCCACGGCGTTTCCGAGAGCCTGTAAGGAGACGCAGGATAGCTGAGCTTGCCTGCCTCGGGATGTTCAACTTCGGTGAAAAACTCCCTGTGTTTCACCTGCGGAGAATTATATACGTCTGCCGCCGAGTTTATCGGTGACACCGGACAGCCGAAAGACTGCCCGCGATGGTATATCTCCTCCTTGTCGTACCGGAGCATCCACTCTTCAATCAGGGGCTGAAGCTCAGCTGCATTTTCAGAGCGGGTCCATTCATCCTTGCATTTCTCACTGTGTGCCCATTCCGGATTTCCGAGAAGCTCGACCAGGGCCTCCCACTGGTGCTGCTGTGGCGCTATGACCATCACGTAGCCATCTTTACAGGGCATCAGTCCACCAAGCATTCCCCTCCGCCTGGCCGTGGCGTCGGGGTCGTTGGTGGATGCACTTATGTCAACCCTATCCAGTGAAATCAGGGTTTCCTGCCTGGAGACATCTATATGCTGGCCGGTACCACCTGGACCACGCTTATATAGCGCCGCCAGAGTGACTACCGCCCCACTGAGACCGGCATCGTAGTCGCCGACATATCCCCCACCCTTCACCGGAGTGGTATCCTCTCCATGCTTTTGCGTGAAGGGGAAACTCGCCTGCCCGCTGGCGTGGTAGATATTGAGATGATGTGCTTTGTAGCCCCGGTAAGGCCCCGTCTGCCCGAAGGGCGTTATCGAGGTCATTATCAGAGAAGGGTTAACCTCTTTCAGGGAGCTATACCCGAGTCCCAGGCGTTCCATCGTGCCGGGAGTGGTGTCCTCAACCAGTACATCAGCCCACTTCACCAGTTCAAGGAATATTACCTTACCGGCGCTGCTGGCAGGGTCCAGGGTAACGCCGTACTTATTGGTATTAAGATAGAGGAAGAGACCGCTTCGTTCCGGATGGGGTATATCATAAAGGAATGGACCCCTGCTCCGTGCCTGGTCTCCGGTAACCGGTTTCTCGACCTTTATCACCTCGGCACCGAGGTCGGCCAGGAGCTTGGCACAG
The DNA here is from genome assembly GCA_016783135.1 of Dehalococcoidales bacterium. Taxonomy (GTDB): domain Bacteria; phylum Chloroflexota; class Dehalococcoidia; order Dehalococcoidales; family Fen-1064; genus DUES01. The sequence continues at coordinate 54,909 of JADHXC010000010.1, forward strand.
TATGGCCCACACACCATCTGGCAGTATTCCATCACCTTCACCCCGGCCAGAGCCGCTTGGTTCATAACCGCAAATCCCTTACCCTCAGGCTATGCCACCTTACTGTCCTGTCACTCTAGAAAAGCCTGCTGAAGAGCGCAACGATGCTCACAACAGGCTCTCAGGCTTCCCCAAATACCCAGTATAGCACGTATTGGTTCTGAACCTGTACCCAGGCATGTCTTCGACCAACCTTTCCAATAACCGAGCCGGTGCTCTTGACAAGACCGACATATCGGCTTAAAGTGTTCAACATCAGATTACGGTAGGAGCGCCAACGGTATTCGGTCTCTACCATTAGGTGAACAGTACGTTGAGCGCAATAAAAACAGAGGAGGGATGCAAGAAAAATGAGTATGGCACTAGAAGGCATCAAGGTTATCGATTGCTCGCAGGTGGCGGCCGTGCCAATGTGCGCCCGCATCCTCGGCGACTTCGGGGCAGATGTCATCCACATCGAAAACCCGACCACGGGTGATTACTGGCGGGTTTTCAAGGACGCCATGGCCGAGCAGGCTAATGCCTGCCCATCCGATTTCGACTACAACTGGGAGAACTATAATCGCAACAAGCGGAGCCTCACCCTTGACCTCTACAAGGAGAACGGTCGCGCTATCATCCATAAGATGGTGAAGGAAGCCGATGTGTTTCTCAGTAACTTGCGGGCCTTCGAGTTGGAGAGATTCCAGGTAGATTACGAGACCTTGAGCAAGATAAACCCGCGCATCATCTTCGGCAATGTCAACGGCTACGGCAAGGAGGGCCCGGACAAGGACCTCCCCGCCTATGACGCCACTGCCTATTGGGCACGCGCCGGTTTCCCGTATATAATGTCCCAGCCTGGTATCCCCGTTTATGGCTACCGACCGGCCATCGGCGATAATGTGGTCGGGATGTCTCTTGCCTATGGTGTGATGCAGGCCATGTACATCAGGGAAAAGACCGGAGTCGGCCAAACAGTAGATGTCTCATTACTCCATACCGGTCTCTTCCAGAACGGGTTTGACGTTTCCGGCGCACTCATCACCGGGCTGGACCCAGCAGACTGGAGAGAGCAACCCCCGCCGGAGTTGGTGCAGCAGTCCATGATGGCAGTCGCTCAGATTATGGCCTTCTATGGTGCCAAGGCGAACAGTCCGATGACTGGTCTGTACATGACCAAGGACGCAAGGGCCCTGATATTTGTTATTCTGCAGCCGGACCGCTACTGGGCTAAGTTCTGCAAGGCAGTCGGGCGGGAAGACCTGGCTCAAAACCCCAAGTACGATACGATAGAGGGAAGGGCCGAGGACGTCGCTGAGTTGCGGCAAATCTTTTCGGGGATATTCATGACCAAGACCTACGAAGAGTGGCATCCCCTTCTTGAAGGGATACCGTATGCTCCTAATCAGAGTCTCAAGGAGATCATCAACGACCCACAGGCAAGGGCCAGCGGTTGCTTCGTGTCTTATGACCATCCCCAGCGTGGGCGTATCGAGCAGATAGCCAACCCGGTGATGATGAGCAAAAACCCTTCGTCGGTACGAATGCCAGCCCCTGAGTTCGGCCAGCACACCGAAGAGGTCCTGCTTGAGTACGGCTACTCCTGGGAGGACATCGCCCGCTTCAAGGATGAGGGTACCATCGCCTGAGACAGACCTTCCGGCACAAACCAACTGTCCACGATTGCACACGTTTACTGCTGGTGAAGCGGCCTCTGGTACCGTGCCACAGTGACGGGGTTAGTGTATGTGGATAATGACTCAACTCACTGGCAAAGAAGGTGAGATGGGATATGTTTCGCAGAGCATGGCAGCTACTGCTGTTAATTACGCTGCTGGCGTCCGTTGCTGCATCGGCAGGATACGGCAGAATGAGACGCCCATCGGGCAGACTGATGCCGGTGACCGGATGGATGTCTAATGATATCTGGGACGACCAATCCCTGCAATGATAGGTGGCACAAGCAGACTATAACCGTCCACATTACTGGCACCGTTGAAGAAGCAAAACACCTATATGACAAAACGGCGGATGAGCAAATCGGTGAAACGAAGTGATTAAGGATACCAATGAATAGGCTTTCAATTACTGTGAAGTTTGCTTGCAGGCTTCTGCTGTTCGCCAAATTGTCGACACTTTCCAATTAGCAGGTCCTACCAACGGTATGACCGGCACCAGGCCGGAGCGTCTCGCCGTTGCCCCGCTTCACGTACCCTCGTTTAGGAAATGTTTCGGAAATTACCTGCTGTATTTATGTTTTCTTTAGCTTCCAGGCAGTACTGTTTTACTAGGAACTATGTGACAATCACGGACAGGAAGGAACGCTGGCACTGCGGATTACCGCGAATAATATTATCGGTGAGCTAATGCGCATCAGTAATGCCCGGGGAATAGTTGCGGCATAAGGACCGAGGGTGTCACACCTCTGGTATGGAAGAAACCAAGGAGTAGCATGATTTGATTGTATACGAAGCAGTACCCCTGATAGAAGTAGTTTTCAGCTTTATCCTGCTGGTGCTGTTGGTGGTCAGGGGCAAACACCATATCGCGCGGAAACCCTTCTTCCTGTTCCTTCTCAGCATGGTGCTGTGGGGATTCTTCATCTATCTAATGCGCCGTGAGTCTGACCTCACCATAGCACTGCTCTGGGAGAGACTGGTCTTCGTGGCCATATTCAGCGCTGCCATTCTGTTCTACACGTTCACCGTCAGCCTCACCGGTGCCAGGCCCAGAAAATGGCTTCATTATCTGCCCTATGGTCTTTACTTTGCCTGCCTGGCCCTCATCCCCACCAAACTCATGGTCAGCGGTATGCAGGTCATGTGGTACGGCAAGGCTCCCATCATCGGTCCCCTCTTTCCGGCCTACGTCATCAGTGTATATCTGCCCCTGACGTTGGGCCTGGTGATACTGATAAAGCACCGAAGACGCTCCCGCAATGTGGACGAGAAGATACGGCTCCAGTATATCGTTGCCGGCATCATCGCCATGTTCATCGGGGGGACCACTGACTACCTGCCCGTCCTCGGTATAAGTATGTACCCGCTGGGAATTGTCGGGAACATCCTGTTCTGCGTGC
>JADHXC010000083.1 GCA_016783135.1 Dehalococcoidales bacterium
CCGGACTCGACGTCATAGAGAGACCCATGCATATTGGCGTTGGTGTAATCGATTTTCAGGGGAGCCATCAGGGTCAGCTCGCTCTCGGCTGCTACCTCAAAGGTATCCACGCCATCGATGCTTATCGGGCCGGTGGTGCCGGCGATGACATTACCGGTAGCCGGGTCAAACAGGGCCATGAATATCTGGTAGGACCTGGAGGCTGCGGTCAGGTTGGTTATGCGAAAGGTGATAGTAAGCACAGCACCAGCCCGGTGAGTCACCCGCTCCGGCAGGTCCCACTCCAAAGAACCCGTTAGCATCAAGATTCTTATCATATTCGCCTCCCTATGTTGTCAGCCCCAGGAGCACCTCCTCGAACGCCCCGGTACTGTTTTCCGATATTATCCTTACCTGGTTGGGCTGCCCTGCCGGCGTCATCTGTATCCAAACCAGGCCGGTGTTACCGGCCACTGCCGGGTAGCCATAAGCAGAAGCCTCCAGCTGCGCCCCAACCTGAGCCTGCATAAACTGAGCCAGGATGACAACCACCATGATCGAGAGCATGCCACCCATGAGGACATTATCCCAGGTGCGCTCCTCCTCAAGGTCATCCGCCATCTTCGCCAGAGCTTTTTCATCCATGCTTACTCCGTCGTCTGCGTCATCATGCCCAGCATGGCTATCATCATCAGCGGTCCCATCCACTCGGTCATACCGGGCGCCGCCGTCACCTCAATGCAGTCATCGATATAATCGCCTGCGTCCTTGAACCCCGAGGACTCAACCCCCAACCCGTATACGCCGGGCTTTACGCCGCTGCCGATAGTGAACTCAATCTGGCCCTGGTATGTCTGCCAGGCTATCGCCGTATCCAGCGTTATGGTTGTCTTCCTCTGTGCCTGCTCAACTGCTATCCTGGAGCCAATTACAGGTGTTTTTGTATAGAGCGCGGCCCATACCGGCACGGTTGTCGTCTCAGCCACCTTGTAGCTGAAGGAATAAAATACCCTCAGGGTACTGCCGGCTGGAATCTGTAGAGGCTGCCCCTCAACCAGAGGATATATATAATTCCCTACCTGCACTTGCATGGCTACACCTTCTGGTAATCTTCAATTTTGAAATCGGTAAAGGTCGGCTCGGCCGAGACCACGAAAATGGCATCCCGCAAAGCGACGCTGCCGGTCTTACCCTCCGTGAAGGAAATCCCATCCTCCAGCTTGGCATAGATGGAGTAGCTCTTCCCGTCAGCAATGGCTGTGGTGATGAGAATATCAACCTCCTTGTTAAATGTTGTGGGGTCTAGTGTTTTCGGCAGTGTGAACGAGTCTGACCAGGCAAACAGGACCTCGTCGAAGTCGTATGGCCAGATCGTGTCCAGGTTACCTATACAGCCGCGGAGCTTGAGGGTTTTTGCCGGACCGCTGTACTTGAAGGAGACCAGGATTTTAAGAGTGTCATCGTGCCTGACATTGACCACCTTCGGCGCCGGTTCCCACTGCACCTGCGGATAGAGATAACCGGCGACATAGACATACCGGTTTCCCTCTTCGTCGTAGTAGTACCACTGCCCGGTCGCCGGGTCCTGATACCAGCCGGCTGCCAGTACCTGCGGACTCAGCGTTACTTCCAGGGTTTTTATTGCCATGACTTTCCTCCTCAGACCTTCCGGTAGTCGGTTATTTTGAATTCATTGAAAGCTGGTACCAGCTCAGTGAGTTTGACAACTTTAGTCATCTCATCATCAAGGTGCCACAGGTCATCAACGCCGAAGTAATAGGCATAGATGTGTATGGTCACATTTGCCGAGGGCATGGTGAAGTAGCCGGGGAAGGAACGTGTAGCTCCAGCAGATACGTTAGCGACTGCTTCGCCTGGGTACAATCCGTTTATGTATGTTGCTGGAGGCAGGTCAGGATACTCCGGAACACCGACCGCCATAATACCGACAGGAATGCTTGATATGTTTTTAATTCCAACAGTAACGTCCACGCGGCTGCCGGCGGCAGCCTCAGCCGGGGCTACTATCTCAACAATATCTGCATACTGCGCCATATTCCATCTCCTAGAACGGCGGCCTTTCTATTGGTTCATCCCGTATAGTTTTCCTTATTGTGGAAATCGCCCAGCTGATTGCCAGCACGGTCATCATTGCTCCCGCAAGGAAAGGTATATAAGCGAAGGCGGGTTGCACTTCAGCCGGTTGAACCGGGTACACCGATTGACCGGGATATACTGCTTGAATCCCCTGAGGCTTAATTTGCACCATTCTGCCTCCTTGTCATCTCTTCTCGCTCTTGGGCATGAACTTCATCACTCCGCCTATTATCACCAGCATGACGACCATATTGATGATATCCGTAGCGCCCGGGAAGAGATGTTCGATGAGCCACATTGCCGAGCTACTGAGAATAGGCAGTAGAAAGATGCCACCGATAATCAGTAAAATAGGTGTCCAGAACACCGGACTTGACTGGTAGCTAATCCACGCCACCGGCTCGCCGTCAGGGTCAGGGGTGACCAGGTGGTTATACTCTGGCCAGGCCGGTATACCAGCTTCTCTTAAAGCGGCTTCGGCCTGCTCGCAATCCTCGAGAAAACCGTCATACCGCTCGGCAAAGACCAGCCCCACCAGCACCCGCGAGCGCGGCGGCAATGCTTCTTCCAGGACGGCGACATCGCCGGGACTAACCGGCTGGTACTGCCCGCCTATTCCCAGACTGGCCGGTAATCTAAACGCCATCTCTCTCTCCTAGCAAAAAGGGCCGGAGTCCATACAACATGGCCCGGCCCTTTTACAGTCCGCTTTGGCGGCATTCAGGCAAATAATCTGCCTACACGGGACCCTGTTCCATATCCCGCTCTTTATGTCGCACCATTACCACTCGCATCAGCAGGCTGCCTCCTGTCGAGTCGCCATGCCTCGTTAGCCCGGTTACAGCCCAGTTTCGTGAACCCTGTAGGCCACCCTGGCGTGTATCGGGCTGTCACCGGCAGCCGGGTCAGCCCCGTCTAGGGCCAGCACCAGTGGCGCGTTTACCACAGGTTCTACAGTGGCTTCCAGCTTATCAAGTGAAAACAGGGTGTCCGCTACCGCGTCAAGAAATCCTGTCGCTGCCCGTGTGGTGCTCACCGCCACGCCCGAACCATCGGTGTACTTCACCTGGAGGTTGCCGGCCGTCCCGATGGTATAGGCGGCGGTGCCCCAGTCATAGGCAAGCAGTAGCGAGATAAATTCCAGTAGCTTGCCTGCGCCAGGTGCCGCCACCAGCGTTTTTGGTGTGGCAAAGAGGTCCAGAATTTCGGCTGCTGAAATCTCCACCTCAGCATACTGAACCGTAGACTCATCCAGCTTTGGTGATGTCACGGCGCCAGCGGCAATCTTGCCCGTAGCTACCGCAAGATTATCGAGATCGGCTGTTAGAACTGAGCCGGTAACCAGGCCTTCCAGTTCACTTTTACTGAGAAAACCACTCATATTCGTCCCCCTTAGTGAGCCTACCATACGAGGATTACTGGCAAGAATAGACTCAAGTTCGGTCTTGCCGATACCTTTAGCCATATTTCCTCCTATGCCGCTCTCTCTAAGCTACCAGTCTTCGGATCTTCCTGCCGAACGGAGTCAGGGTCGCGGCCAGGATAGCCGAAGCATTCACCGCGGTGAGTGTCGCCACCAGGGTGACGATGCTTCCCGCCGGAAGTCTTAGCTCAGCGCCAAGCTCCCCCTGCGCCGGGAAGTCAACAGTGTAGGTGTCCACGGCGATAGTACCCTGAGCAGCCGGCCAGTAGGAGCGACCATTGTCGTGCACCGTGGTACCAACCCTGGTATCCGGTATCTGCCAGGAACTGAGCCTGAAATTGACCGTGACAATCTGGCCCTCCGCAGCGGTCTGCGCCGGACTCACCACAACAACCCGGTTCACCAGCCAGAGCTCTCCCGCGGGAACGGTGAGCTGCGCGATTACAATATCGCCAATTACACCCGTGGCGGGGATGCTGGCGGTGATGATGTCCCGGGCATCCAGCCTGTCCAGAGAGTAAAGACCCTCAACCAGGGCCAGGGGTTCGTTTACCAGCTTGTCCAGGTCAAAGAAGACCGTCTGTCCCTTGTAGCCGCCGAGCGGATAAAAGCCGAGACGCTGCTGCAGAGCGACGCCAGGGTTTAGGCCGGATAACTGCTGGGGCATGACGCCCGCTTCCTGGGGCACAATTGTCTTATCGACAAGTTTCTGCCTTCCCATTTTTTCCATGGTATGCCTTCCTTTTTAAGTTTACTTATCGAGTTGTCGTTACCTGGAACTCTCGCCGATGCCCTTCAACATGGGCATAAGCATCATGATAATGATCAGCGGCATGATTGCCGTGATCATCTCTCCGATGCCGCCAAGCTGGGTTCCGACAACGGCCTGCTGCTGCGGCTGAAGATATTGCTGTGCTCCTAACATGTGCTTTTCCTCCTTGCTTCGTTATGGAATGCCTGCTTTTACCTCTCCTTGCCGAGACCCTTCAAAATGGGCATAAGCATCATGATAATGATCAGCGGCATGATTGCCGTGATCATCTCTCCGATGCCGCCAAGTTGAGCGACGCCGACCCCGGGAGCGGTGGCAAGCTGGCCCGGCTGCACCATAGTCAACTGTCCCGGGGAAACCGTACCGAGTTGCTGTGCTCCTATCATATGTTTTCCCTCCTGAGAATTTGATATAGCCCCTTACCCGGTCCCTCTCAGCAGGTCGGCCTTCGCTGCCGCGACAGCGAAGCGACCTATCTCAAGGTGCCAGACCGGAGTGCTACGAGAACATGGCGCGGCGATATCCGGAGACTACTCGCTCGGCCTTGCCGTCAACACCGTTGCCGTAGTTACTTACCCGGTCAGCCCGTGGGGTCGTTCCCGGGGGAGCGATCTGCGCTAATCCTGCGCGATAAGCCTCAGGAGTGGCGTTTTCCCGATAAGCCGCGGGAACATTCCTCTCAAAATCTGCCCAGCTTGCGTACTTCGCCATCTGTGCACCTCCATCTTTCTTTTGTTCGTTCCGTCCGCTCGCGGGCGGACTTGCCGGAGAAGTGCAACCCTGGCCAAAAAGAAAAGGGGAGTGGCCCCCAACCTTTCGGTCAAAGGTTGCCACTCCCCTTGTGTTAGCCTTAGAGCCGCCGATGAAAGCACAAAAGCCTTGTGAGCCGACTTTCACCGGCAAGCTCACAAGGCCTACAATTAAACGCTACTA
>JADHXC010000084.1 GCA_016783135.1 Dehalococcoidales bacterium
CGCCGGGCCCAAGACTGCTGGCGAGATCATAGCGCCTTACGACAATGTACCGGCTGTGAAAGATGAACAACACCCTATGCTTTACGATGCTCGTTATTCCGAGGAACTCGGCCTGCTCATGAAAGTCGCATTTCATCCCGACGCTCGTCTTTTGCCTGACACCACGGTGTTGACCGTGGACGGGCGACCATACCTGTCAGGAGAGCTGCCGGAGTCATTCACCTGGGCATCAGGCTCAGTACACGAGTTCAGCGTCCCCTCCGAAGTGGAAATTGGGGAGGGAACAAGACTTGTCTTCACCTCGTGGGATGACGGAGCTAGGTCGGTTTCAAGGACGGTTTCAGATGGCCGAGAATACGCGGCAGACTACGCGACACAGTACCTGCTGACCGTCGAGTCAGCTCACGGTGACCCGGTTGGGGAAGGCTGGTACGATTCGGGCTCGGTAGCTACCATCTCGGTGAGCTCTCCTCAAGGAGGGATAATCAGGCGGGCTTTCACTGGCTGGAGTGGGGACTTGGCCGGGGCTGAAATGACTGCGCTGGTCACTATGGATGGTTCGAAGGCAGCCAGAGCAAATTGGCGCACCGACTACCTTCGCCTTTACATGCTTGTAGCTGGTATCATGGCGGTGGTTGGAGCTACCGTGGGCGTGTACAGGCTCCGGAAACGGTTCAGGTTGGTGGAGGAATAGGCCACGAGGATTGCGCGGTTAAGATGAACAAGTACAAGTGGTACCCATTTCCAGTTGTAGGATTGGCGGTTCTGCTGGCCAGCCTGATTGTGGGTTGTGGGCTGCTTCCCTCCGGTCGGCTGCCACCCGAACCAGCACCCGTGTCAGCGCCTTCACAGCCGCCAACGGAAGCTGGGGGGCAGCCGGAGTCGCTGTCTACGGCTTACGAGATTGCGGATGAGCAAGGATGGGCCACAGTTGAAACCTTCGCCGGCGAAGGCGGCCAGGTCACGCCGTCATTTCACATGTCGGGTACGGAGTGGCGCATAACGTGGACGGCAGATGCCGAATACCCCGAATACGCTGTTTTTGATGTCTTCGTTTATCCTGATGGCTCGTGTAGCCTACCTGCGGGGAGGATTTCGTACTCTGGCGGCGGCTCCGACGGCACCACATACGTCTACGAGGGCGGACGGGATTACTATCTCAAAGTTATAGCCGCGGGTTTGCTCAGCTGGACCATTACAGTCGAGGATTACGCTGCCAAAGCATCTGTCTGCCCCGTCCAAATAACCCGTATTCACTACAGAGGTGCGGACTATATCGAGGGTGGAGAAACGGGTTTTGAGATGGTCGAAGCCGACGAATATGTGGAAATCAAGAACCGAGGTGATTCCTGGCAGGTTATCGCAGGCTGGACGCTCAAGAATATGACCAAGGGGATCCCCACGTTCATTTTCCCAATCCACTTGCCGAGCGACGCTGTGCCACGGCCCTGGGCTCTACCTCCACATCACAGTATCCGGGTCTACACAGGCGAGATTTATCCTGAATCGGGAGGCTTCTGTTTCCACTACTGCCCTGGCAATATCTGGGACAACGAAGTGCCCGACGTAGCCGCGCTCTATAACTCCAGAGGCGAGGAGGTTAGCAGGAAGAGCTATACAATCCCGAGTGATGAAGGGACTTCGGCCGACGAGTAGCGGCCAAATCTGGACAAGGCGATGTCAAAGAAGATACCATTTGCTGTCTCGGTCGGCACACTCTTGGCTATACTGTGTGTGCCCTTCTGCCCGTGCACGTCAGCAGTTGCCCGAGAGGGTGAATCGGAGTCATGGGCTGTCATCATCGGGGTTTCGCGTTACCCGTCGTTTGTTTCCTTCTGCGATGAAGGTGCAAACTTCGTTTGTCATCAGCAGTTGGAATATCCTGCTAACGGCCCGCAAGCGCTTGCCCAGCAGTTGGGCTCTACCTGGGGCGAAGACCATGTTAAGTTATTGCTGGATAGTGAAGCAACCAAAGTAGACATCTACTACGCCATCAAGTGGCTGGCGGACAGGGCAGATTCTGATGACATCGCGCTCCTCTATTTCTCAGGGCGCGGGAGAGAGCCGGACGCAATAGGTCAGGTCCCAAGTCGAGACTACTCCCAGAAAGCCGGGTCAGGATACCTTTGCCCCTTCGATAGTCGACCGCCGGCAAGCGAGTACTACAAAATACCTGCCATTAGCCTGGCTTGCTGGTTCGGCGGTTCACCGTCAGGTTGTCGCCACGACCGAGCTTGCTGGTTCGATAGTCCACCATCGCGTTGTGACCCAGGGGCGTCGGGACTTGATGATGTAGTATCTCAAGTTGATCGCGCTGGATGGTATGATAATGGGCTATCTCATTGTGATTACGAGATATCAGCAAGTGACCTGGCTCGCTGGCTTGGGATGGTGGAAGCGGAGAGAGCTGTCATTATCCTGGACACATGTTTTGCAGGTTCCTTCAACACGGAACTCAGCCAGGATGGTCGGGTAATCCTGATGGCTTGCGGACCAGACGAAGAGGCTCTGCAATGCCCTGAACTTGAAGACCGCGTATTCACACATCATCTGGTGCAAGGCCTCAGCCAGTTCGATGCAACTGACACCAACCACGATTATGAGCTCTCCGCGGAGGAGATATTTGGCTACGCCGAGGCTGAGATTGGTAACGGTAGTGTGACCTGTAACGCGGCTATGTCAGGGGAGTGCAAGCAGCATCCTGTGTTGTCCGACTGCTATTCGGGTGAACTCGGCTTGCTAATGAAAGTCGTCTTTGACAGCGGTGCCCACTTACCGCCCGAGGCCACAGTCTTGACATTAGACGGGAAGCCGTATCTAGCAGCGGACCTGCCTGCATCATGCTTCTGGGCAGCGGGCTCGGCGCATGAGTTCGACGTCGTTTCTGAAGTTGATACTGAGAATGGAACGAGGCTGGTCTTTGTCTCATGGGACGACGGATACGAGTCAGTTTCAAGGACGATTTCGCGTGGCGGAGAATACAGGGTAGAATACAGAACACAATATCGGTTGACAATTGAGTCGACATACGGTGACCCTAAAGGAGAGGGCTGGTACGATTCTGGCTCAACAGCTACCGTCTCGGTGACTCCTTCTCAGGGGATTGTGATCAGGCGGGTTTTCGCTGGTTGGAGTGGAGACCTTGTTGGAGCCCAACCTGCCGGACGTCTGACGATGGATGGGCCGAAGGCAGTCACGGCAAACTGGCACACCGATTACCTGCGTTTGTACATACTTGCAGCAGCCACACTGGCGTTATTTGGGACTACTGCAGCCGTGTACATGCTTAGGAGAAGGAAATCCTCATAGTGGCGTCGGCAAGCGAGACTGTCCGGCGCGGGCTATGTCAGATATCTTGCAGTTAGACACGCATTCAGCTACAATCTCGGCACTATTCGACCACGATTTTGATGGAATGGCTATATGGGTATTGCTTTGTGTAAATCTTTGGATGTATAATCGAGGAGATACAGACAGAAAAGAAGCGGCGAGGGCCTGAAAAAGAGAAACAGGGGAGTTGGAAGTATGCAACAGACAGGCAGGTGTCCCAACTGTGGTTCGCCCGTTACGTTCGGCCAGCGGTTCTGTGGGGGTTGTGGCGGCCAGTTAAGCACTGGCTGTGCCTATTGTGGGACTCCTTTTAGTCCTGGAGTCAGGTTCTGTGCAAACTGCGGCGCACCGGTAGGCGGAGCAGCGCCCCCACAGCAACCGGGATGGGGCGCACCACCGCCGGGTGGTCCTCAGCAACCGGGATGGGGTGCACCACCGCCGGGTGGTCCTCAGCAACCGGGTTGGGGAGCGCCACAGCAGCAACCGGGTTGGGGAGCGCAACCCCAGGCCTGGGGCACCCCACCAAGAAGGGCCCAGCAATCCTCTAACAGACCGCTTCTGCTAGTGTTGCTCGTTGTCCTCTTGCTTGGACTCGGGGGCATTGTCTACTGGCGGTGGGGTGACCAGCTATTGGGCCTAGTGCCGTCTTCTTCTGGAGCGGCAGATACCACAGGACCTGTAATCTCGAATACCTCGGTTACTACAGGTGCGATAAGTGTCATAATTACCTGGTCAACTGACGAGCTAGCGAGCAGCCAGGTGGAGTATGGCCTTACGAGCGACTATGGTACTACCACGCTACTGGAGAACGATCCTGCCTCCGCCACGTCAATTGGTCTTATAGACCATTCCATGGAGTTGCCCGACCTTGACCCAGAGACCTTGTACCATTATAGGGTCAAGTCGAAGGATGAAGCCGGGAACCAATCAGAGTCAGCGGGCGCGACCTTCGAAACTGAGGCTGTGCCTGTGGAATGAACATGTCCGCCTTTTTCGTTGACTGAGCCTTGTGCTTCCCCAGCGTTCTACGCGGTGTATGCCCGTGTGAAGGATACTCTATTCTGTTTTCTCTCGGTGTATTGCCGGGGTGAGTGATGCCTGGCCAGGCGCACTCGGAGAGGGACTTATGAGTGACATTATAGATGAAGCCCAGGCAATAATTCAGTGCAAGTCCTGCTCTTGGTACAAGAATTGTGTCTTGCCTATGCGCTTGACCGAAGATGACTTGAGAAGACAACTGGAATCATCCGTACCTGGAGCCGCCACTCCAGGAGCAGCGGAACAGGGCATGCACCAGTTGTTGTCAAGCTTGGCAGCGGCGGCTGAGAACTCCATCCTTGAAGGTTGCCCGGTATTTATTAGCAGGCTTCGGACAAACCCCAGGCTCGCCCAGCAGGTAAAGAAGCTGATGCAGGAATGGTCCAAGGAGGGAGAAGAGCCAGCGCCCTAGAGCGTGAGGCAGCCGTCCATCCAGCGGCTATTCCTGCTCACCGCAGCAACTGCGAGAAGTCCCATAAGGAGGTGCTATCGTGGCGGAAGTCTCGACCGCGTACCCCATGAGCCTGTCCATCGATTACCCGGATAGGAAGCTGAACAGGTTGACTACTTTCTTCAGGCCGTTCGTGGCAATTCCAATCATTATCGTCTTGGGCCTACTTATACGTGCTGCATTCCAGTGGGGTGGGGGCGAGGGTGGAATAGACTACCAATATGCCATGGGCGGGCTCATTGTTCTACCGCTTGTGTTGATGCTCCTATTCCGGCGGAAGTATCCTAGGTGGTGGTTTGACTGGAACCTGGCCCTGACCAGATTCATTGCCCGCGTAGACGCCTATATACTACTGTTGACAGATGAGTATC
>JADHXC010000085.1 GCA_016783135.1 Dehalococcoidales bacterium
AGGCAAGTCAGGACTACGGTCTCGATGTCGTAGCCGCGGCGGGTAACTCCGGACCGAAGATGACCACCATGATGCTGCCCGCCTGTGAGCCGGAGGTAATCGCGGTCGGGGCGGTGGAGACCGCCGACGAACTCGTTGTCTGGGAAAAATCGTCAAGAGGGCCGACGGTGCAGGGCGAGACCAAGCCCGACTTTGTCATCTGGGGCACCGACCTGGAGATGGCCAGCCACAAGAATGACGAGGAGTACGTTGCCAAGTCCGGCACCAGCTTTGCCGCGCCCATGCTTTCCGGTCTTACCGGTCTGCTCTGGGAGAGTGGTCGCAGAGCCTACGGCGAGGCTTGGTCTTTCCGCTGGACCGAGGCCCGGCAGTTTGCTCCTTACTTCTCTACCAAACCAGCAGACGCCCCTGTAAAGAAAGACAATGCCTACGGATTCGGACTGCCGGCGATGGGCACCATGCTGGGGCAGGTGTCCAGTGTGTCGGCGCCGACAGATGATATGACGTCGGCCATGAACATGCTCATGATGATGACAATGATGACCGGAATGGCAGGAGGTATCTAGATGGACGGCAATGATTTCATTACATCCGTAGTGGCATTGGGCGGCGTCCCTTTGATTATGGGGCTGGTCCAGCTTTTCAAGCCCTTTATCACCGACACGCGTTTCTATCCCCTGGTAGCGCTGGCCTTCGGCCTGGCAATCAACCTTATCGCCGGCTGGGCGCTGGGAGCAAGCGCGTCCTCGGAGTGGGTAACCGTATTGTTCAACGGCATTATCGCCGGCATGGCCGCTAGTGGGCTTTATTCGGCCGGCTCCACATTGAAAGAAGGAGAGGCAGCAGATAAGAGAGACCCTTTACACGAAGGAGACCAGCATGAAACTGACTAGAAACATGGCTATCGCCTTGGAGACCGTGGGGTGCTGTATCACCCTGGCCGGCATCCTTACCGAATGGGTTACCCAATCTGATTATGGCTACGTCATCATCACCGGCGGGGCGCTGGTCGTCACTTTCGGCAGTATGATTTTCGCCAAGTGCATTAAGGGACGATGGCGTGATGAAGACAAGGACTAAGGAGAGGCAATGAGCCTGTTAACCAGGGGAATCAATAAGCTGTCTCAGCTTGGAATAGATACCGACAAAGACTGGCAGACCAGGGAGATAGCCAATCTCAGGGCAGTGGCTGCCAACATGGCGCACGGCGATGTTATCTTTCGGGGCGGTAGTATCCTGGAAAGACTTACCGCTGATGCCGGCAAGGGCTACAGCTTCCTGAGAAGCCGCGGGCCCGGGCTGTCACCGGCCTGGCAGGATATCGAAAGCCTGGTGCAGTACATGACCGGCGCCGTCAACCGGGCAGCCGCCTTTGATTTATCGATTCCATCACCATCGGTATCACAGGTATCCCAGCAGGCTTCAAGCCCGCCGGGGAGAGTTGCCACAGGTGTCCTGTCCCCACCGGAACCGGTAATCACGATAGATGCCCTGACCGGTCCCGGCGGCGCGGTGGATTCATCGCCGTTACTGGATATTCCGAAGCCCGGGGTTTACGGGAAGGCGGCGATTGGTGCACCGGTAAGCGGCGCTGTGGCCGATGCCGGCGGCGTCCAGACCGACGAGACAGTGCCGGCCAATAATGATGCCGCCAACGATATGACATTGTTGCCGCCGGTGCCAGCGCTGGATGATGCCTATTACTTCGGGCGGTCCTCGTTATGGGACTGGCTTGAGCTCAGGATGGGAACCGCCGGTATCGGTACGTGGGACATCGCCTGGGAGTACTGGAACGATGCTGCCTGGGCATCCCTGGCTGATGTCACTGACAACACGAGCGGCTTCAGAGTTAAGGGAACAAGACTGGTATTGTTCACCAGGCCTATAGACTGGGCACAGGCGACGGTTGGCGGCATAGCCAGCTTGTACTGGATAAGAGCCCGGGTATCGGCGTATACATCGGTTGTCACCCAGCCTAAAGGAACCAGGGCTTTTACCTGGATCAATTACTGAGGAGCAGGAAGATGAATTTAACAGAAGAAGCCAGATACGAGCAGTTGAGAAAGCTGGGGCAGGAGCTGCACATTCCTATCTCAGAAACCTTCTGGGAGCTTGAAGTAAGGAACGGAGACGGGGAGGTTATTCAACGCCTGAAACAGCGCAGCCACAGCTGGGTCAGAAACGCCTACAATCATATGTTCTGCCAGCTCGCCGGCAAGAATGCCAATTACGGGACTTTCGGAGCGGGGTATCTGAATGTCAAGGACACCGGAGGCACGCTGAGGCAAGCAACTGCCCCTATCGGACACAGTGATACCGATATCGACGGCACGACTTATGGCTACCGAGGCCCGGCAGGTAACGATACCTGGGGTATCCAGGTGGGCTCCGGAACGAATCCCGAAAGCTTCGAGGACTACATGCTCCAGACGAAGATCGCCAATGGTGTCGGTGCCGGTCAGCTCAGCTACATTGAGCAAGTATCCCATGCCATCGCCTACGATGCCGGCACGAGGGTGCTGTCCAACACGATGGTCAGGTATTTCAACAATAACAGCGGCGGTGATATCGATGTCAACGAGGTCGCCCTCGTGGTGAACCAGCCCCAGGGCGGTGCTGTCTATGGGAAGTGGATGCAGGCACGGGACAAGCTGGCATCAACGGTAACTGTACCCAATACAGGGCAACTCAAGGTGACCTATACCGTCCAGCTGACTTACCCGGCATAGGAGTGAATGAAATGCTATCCGAAGAAGAAAAGCTATATGAAGAGCTGAGAAGACTGGGGCAGAGGCTGCATATTCCGGCACCGGAAGCCTTCTGGGAAATAGAAGTCAGGAACGGAAGCGGGCAAATCATTCGGCGATTCAAGCAGAGAAGCCATAGCTGGGTGAGGAACGCTTATAACATGATGTTCTGCTATCTGGCGGGTAAAGACCTGAGCAATGGCAGCTTTGGAGCCGGTTATCTCAGTCTCAAGGATACAGCTGGTGCTGTGCAGTCTGGTTCCGGACCTGTTTGCCTGAGTCAGGGATCTTCGGTAGACAGCACCTCAATGGGCTATAGAGGACCCGCGGGTAATGACGCCTACGGCATCCTGGTGGGCAGCGGGACTAACCCGGAGGACTTCGAGAGCCATGCCCTGCATGTCAAGATAGCCAACGGTACGGGGTCCGGCCAGCTCACCTACGTCCAGTCTGAAGCCCACGCTATCTCCTGGAATCCCGGCACGCTGACCATGAAGAACGAACTGGCGAGGTATTTCAATAATAATTCCGGCATCGACGTGAGCGTCAATGAAGTAGCGCTGGCGCTGCGCGGCTACCGGCCGGGCAGCAGTGTTCCCTATCACTATATAACTACCCGTGACCTGCTGGTCGCCACCGTAACCGTACCTAATACCGGGCAGCTTAAGGTTACCTACACCGTGCAGTTGACCTACCCGGCTTGATAAGGAAGAGAAATGGCACAGTATGCTGACATCATAGAAATAGTGGCACCGGGTGAAGCTCAGGCCGGCAGCCGCGTCGATATTACGGTCAAGGTCAAGAACACTTACTCCTCGGCCATCGGCATATTAGTAGGCGGAGCCCTTGAGTACGGTGTCTCTCCCTGGCCGGGTATCAGTTTTCCCGAGCCGAGTGCCAATGTCAATGGAGGAGCCACGCATTCCTTCAGTGGGTACTTCATCATGCCGGATAAAAAAGTGACAATTCATGCTTACAGTTACTACTACGGGGCAGACAACTCCTGGCACTTCGACGACGAGATGACCAAAGTTGTGAACCTGGTTTCCGCCCCTGCATCGCAGTTCGGCTCTATAGAAATAGTGAGCTATCAAAGGAGGTAATTAATATGGGCGCAGTTTATTTACCATCGCAGTACGGTCTTCTGCTACTGCCGCTGGCCAACGTACAGGTAAAGGCCGGGGATAGTCTCCGGATAACCTGCCGGTACTCCCATCTGGGTAAGGCGGAAAGCCAGTCACTCTACGCCGCCATAGGCAACTCGGGCTGGGCTGGTTTCGACGAGGTGCTGCATGCCTCGAAGACCATCAGCGTTCCCGAAGACACCAGTTGGAACTACCGCGAGGACTATCTGGATATCAGCATTACCACGGCCCTCTCGGCGGGCGTCTATGACCTCTACGCCAAGATCGGGGGCACGATAGCCAAGGTCATCTCGCCAACCCTGCTGGATGTCGTGGAAGTGTTGGCTCAAACACCCGATTCCCAGTTCGGCGAGATCAGCATTACCGGTTACGTAAAGGTGTAAGAGTATGATCAGTAGTTTGGACGTGTTCAGGCCCGGTACCGGGTGGCTGGTGCCTCTTGAGGACAGGCTGGCCTTAATGGACGGCGATGTCCTGAGAGTTAATATTGCCGTTCCCTATCGCGGTCCCGAGGCCGAGTTTACCCTGTACGGTAGCATCGGGCAGAGAGGCTTCTTCGGCTTTGACGAGATACTCAGCGCCAGGGCGACATTGTCCTGCCCCGACTCACCCGAAAAGTACACCACGGTGACAGGTGAGCTGGATATCGAGATAATCGGTGCCGGCATGGCCGGCATCGGCGGCATCTCGGGAGGTAATGACTATGACCTCTACGTGAAGATAGAGGAGAAGCCCGAGGTCATCGTTGAGATTGATGATGTCATCGATATTGCCGGAGAGAGCGGTGGCTCTGATTTGACGGGCATGCTGGGGATGATGATGCCGCTCATGATGATGGGGATGGTCATGCCGATGGTCTCAGAAGGAACTGAAGAATAATGAGCAAGGCTTACCTGGAACCGGACGAGATCGAGAGGCTGGAGCAAGCTGCAGAGTACCTGCGGGACAGGTTGCTTATCCGCCTGCTGTTTCACCTCGGCTGCCGCGTATCCGAGGCGCTGGGAATCAAGGCAGGCGATATCGACTTCAAACAGGGGCTGGTGACCATTCAGCACCTGAAGCAGCGTATCAAGCTCTCCTGTCCTGAGTGCGGCGCCAGGTTGGGGAAAGGGCACAAGTTTTGCCCGGTCTGCGGGCAGAAGGTAGAGAAGGCGGTTGCCGATGAAAAGGAGCACCGCAAGTTCCGTGTGCTGCCGCTGGATGAGGAAACCATGAAGATGCTGAAGGATTACCTGGGACGTGGCGGTGCGAATTCTAAAACCAGGCTGATATTTGACCTGAGCC
>JADHXC010000041.1 GCA_016783135.1 Dehalococcoidales bacterium
CCGACCAAGGCCCAGTCTATCCTCCTCCAGAGGCTCCAGTTGCATCTACCTCAGCGGATGAAAACCCACGAAATGTAGTGCCAATTTTACGTGTGAGCAGACCCCATTTTACACGTGAAACTGCGGAAGTTGGGCTAGTGTTCCTGAGAGACAGTAAAGAGATTGTATCAACGGGGAGGTATCGATGGAACAGAAGCTTGAAGGCAAGGTAGCCCTGATTACCGGGGCGGCCCGGGGGTTGGGACGTGCCTATGCCCTGCGCCTGGCGAGGCTGGGGGCGGATGTCATTATCAATGACGTCGACCTGTATTCGTACAAGCAGTTTGATGAGGAGATGACGGCTGATACTACCGTCGACGAGGTGCGAAACCTGGGTCGCCGGTCTCTGGGAATCGAATGCGATGCCGCCAGCAAGAAAGAAGTAGATGCCATGTTCGAAAAGGCACTCAGCGAGTTCGGCCGCATCGATATCCTGGTGAACAATGCCGGAGGCTTGCAGGTCAGGCCGGAGACAAGCTTCGCTTCCTCGGTACCGGAGGAGGACTTGAGGCGTGAGGTAGACCGGAACCTGATGAGCTGCATATTCGGCTGCCAGGCCGCGGCGATACCGATGAAAGAGCAGCACAGCGGCCGGATAGTGAACGTATCATCACAGGCGGGGCTGAAGGGTTCTCCCAACGGTCACTATTCCTCGTACGGCGTAGCCAAGGCGGCCATCATCAACTACACGCAGTATCTGGCCGGAGAGTTGGCACCATTTGGCATCAACGTCAACTGCATCGCACCGGCCTTCATCGGGACCGGCCGGATGATGCAGCGCAGCTTCAATACCCGACCGGGGCAGCTTGAAGCGATGGAGAAGACCATCCCGCTGGGCAGGGTCGGTACTG
Source organism: Dehalococcoidales bacterium (assembly GCA_016783135.1). GTDB lineage: Bacteria > Chloroflexota > Dehalococcoidia > Dehalococcoidales > Fen-1064 > DUES01. The sequence goes on from JADHXC010000041.1 coordinate 891, forward strand.
CCGAGGACTGCGCCAAGGTGGTGGAGTTCCTGGTGACCGACCTTTCCGATTACGTGGTCGGTCAGTGCATCCGCATCTGCGGCGGGGTGCTGCTTTTCTAGCCCTTCACGGCACGAGGATGACCTTGGCCGTTTCTCTGCGTACTGCCGCCTCGAAGCCCTCTCTTGCCTGTGTGAGCGGCAATCGGTGGGTAATCATCGGCCCGGCACGGACTTTGCCGGTGGTGAAGAGCGCAATCGCTCGCCGCCATATCTCGGCATCATAACCATAGGCACCAATGACCGATTTGCTCTGGCGGACCAGCTGGGTGGTCGGTATCTCGGCCGGTGCGGGGTGAATCCCGATGAGTATCGCCTTCCCGCCGGGACGGACCATGTTGACCGCCTCGGTGACGCTCTTCGGGTTACCCGAAGCCTCAAAGGCGAGGTCGAGCCCGCCACGTAAGCCTCCGCCGCTCAGTTCCATGGCTTTGCCAATCAGGTCCTCTTTGTCCACATTCACAGTAACATCGGCACCGAGCTCGCGGGCAATCTGCAGTCGCTTTTCATCGGCACTGGTGCCGGCTACTATCACCAGTCCTGCCCCGGCCGCCTTCAGCACCTGGAGTGTGAGCAGCCCGATAGGACCCGGCCCCAGCACTGCCGTCGTTTGACCAACCCTGATAGCGGACAGGTCTACGGCACGCAGGACCACACAGAGCGGCTCGGTGAGTGACGCGGTCTCGGTGTCAAGGTCGTCGGGCAGCTTGAAGATGCTGGCACCGGCCGTAATGCGCAGGTACTCGGCAAAGGCACCATCGCTGGCCAGCCCGAGACCAATCCGGTTGGTGCAGGCATCAGGCTTACCTACCTGGCAGTGCAGACAGCGACCACACGGCATACCGGGCATCGCCGTGATGCGGTCGCCCACCGCCACCATGTCGACCTTCGCTCCTACCTGGACAACCTCTCCGGCAAACTCATGACCCAGTATCACCGGCAGGGGCATCCATTCGTAGTTAGGAGTCCACTCATAGACATGGACATCGCTGCCACAGACACTTGCCGCGATAACCTTTACCAGGATGTCGGCATCACCGACCCCGGGCATATCGACATCAAGCACCTCGATGCCGGGTTCTCTCTTTGTCTTGACTACCGCTTTCATCAGGCTCCTTTTTACCGGTTAATTACCTTGGTGAAAGGTTCGTTAGGCTCGGTGATAGCATCTATCACTGTTGGCACCGACGACTGGAAAGCCTCTTTTAACGCTGGTTCCAGGTTATCGGGATTGTCCACCCTTATACCCTGGCAACCAAATGCATGCGCTATCGCGGCAAAGTCAGTATCAACAAACTCGGAAGCGACAGCCTTGACTCCCATCATATACTTCTGTGCGTCACGAACGTTACCCAGTACGCCGTTGTTCATCACCAGGAACACTACCGGTAGACCGTACTGGACAGCGGTGGAGAGGACGTGGGCCGTCATGGCAAAACCACCATCGCCGGATACGGACAGTACCGGCCTGTTCGGATGGAGCAGTTTTGCGGTGAGAGCCGCAGGAGGTCCCCAGCCCATGCCGGCAGCACCGCCCGGACAGAATAACGAACCTGCCACTTTACTCTTGAAGAAGTGGGCCATCCAGATACGGTTGTTACCGGCGTCAAACGTAACGATTGCCGAGTTGTCCACTACGTTGTCAATTGCCTTGACTATCCGCTGCGGCAGTAACGGAGAGGCGTTGGAATAAAGCTCCGGGGCTTCACAATAGGCTTCTTCCACCTTGGCTTGTGCCACGGCATCAAGACGGTCTTGAGGAGCAGCAAGTTCGCCACCGCTCCGTATATTCAGTGCTTTCATGATTTGGGCAAGTACAGTCCTGGCATCACCGGTGAGACCCATTTCTACCGGGAATGTCCAGCCGACGTTCCTCGGTTCGATGTCAATCTGAATGATTCTCTGCCGTGAGGGGTCTATCAGACTGGGATTCCCATTTCTTGTATCACTGGGGTCGAGTCGGCATCCAACAACCAGGAGAAGGTCGGCGGCAGCAATCAGGCTGTTGGCTACTTTCTGCCCGAAGTCCCCCATCATACCCAATGCCAGGGGATGGACTTCGGGGAAAGCGCTTTTGCCCCGATAGCTGGTAGCAACCGGAATTCCGAGGGCTTCGGCGAGCTCCTTCAATTCATCGTATGCCTTTGAGTTGTGGATACCGCTGCCGGCTATAATGACCGGATGCTGTGCTTGCAGCAAAATCTCAAGCAGCTTGTCGACATCTTCAGCCGGTGCAGCACTCCTGGAGACCTGAAGGTAGCCAGCCATATTATGAATCCTGTCGACCCTCTTCGGGTCGATTTCTCCGGTCAGGGCAGCGGCGCGCATAACTACACTGGCCGGTCCCGGCTTGCCTGTCATAGCGTGTTTGATGGCAAACTGGACACCACTCGCTGCTTCTTCCGGACTGGTAGCGTAGCACGTGAATTTGCACATGGAACGCATTATGCCGGGAAGGTCATAGGAGCCATATTCACCGCTGCCCGACTGGTATGCACCGAGCTGGGGTAGGTTGCGGTCCGAGGTATCGGTAAGAACAAGCATGGGTGAACCATACAGAAAGGCTTCAATGATACCAATACCTGCGTTCGAGGCTATCCAGGCACCCTGTCCCATGACAACGCCGGGCTTCCCCGTCATCCGACCGTACATGTCTGCCATACATGCCGCCGTGTGCTCATGGCGTGTGAGGATAACTTTTATCTTATCCTGGCGCTTGTCGAGTTCGTTAAAGATACCGAGGGTATGGCCACCCGGGATACCAAACACATGGTCAATCCCTGCTTCAATTAATGCGTCGCAGATTTTCTCGCTGGCTTGTGTCAATTGGAATCCTCCTTATTAATTACGTGAAATGCTTCCTTCAACTTATATCAATAAGTACGGGTTAGCGGCTACTAACAGGGTGCTGAAAAACCCTTTCGACCATCCCCCTGACCCCCTTCCTGGCCAGGAAGGAGCCTTCTGCGGAAGGGGGGAAAGATTATGCCTGGGGATACCCCCAGGTCTGGTGGACACCCCCAGACCCCTGATAAAGGGGGCTTCGGCTCCTCTCGGAAGAGGGGTGCCCTCTCTGGACTCTCCTTTTTCATCACCCTGCTAAACACTTTAGACGCCCCTATCGGTCTCTGTCAAGATTACGTGTCGCAGGGCTGCTTCACCGGTACTCCGGGCAGGAAACATACCTTTTGACAGTGAATATTCAGGATGGTACGCTGGTAGACAGTGCCTGTTCGAGCCGGGTGCGACATCTTCGGAGTTCAGTGGAGAGGATTAATGAAAAGTAATGCGATAAGGGTCAACGCGAAAGACAACGTTGCCGTGGTCGTGCATCCAATCAAGAAAGGCAGCCCGGTGGTGGTCGATGGCCAGCACCTGTTAGATACCGTCGAGGACATACCGCTCGGCCACAAGGTTGCGTTGTTTGCGCTTCCCAGGGGAGTTGCGGTGATTCGCTACAGCGAACCGATAGTCGAGACCACACAGGATATACCGGCAGGTGGATGGGTACACGTCCACAACACGCAGCCAATACTGAGCGACGCCTAGATAAATCTGGAGGTACCGTTATATGGAGTTCATGGGATACAGACGTGAAAATGGCAAGGTGGGTATACGCAACCATGTGCTGGTTGTTTCTTCGGTAAGTTGCGCCAACGGCGTTGTCGAAGCCATCGGCCGTGCCCTGCCCGATGTAGTGACCGTTGTCCATGGCTATGGCTGTGGCTATGGACGCATTGAGGATGTCATCGTCAGCGGGCGCGTCCTCTCCAGGCTGGCAGACAATCCTAATGTCGGTGCCGTACTCTTCGTCGGACTGGGCTGTGAGGTATTAAGCCCCGATAGGCTGGCCGGGGAGGTCAAGGGCAAGCCGGTTGAGGTACTCGTGGTACAGAAGGATGGTGGCAGCGCCGCTACTACCGCCAAGGGAATAGAGATTGCAGCACGATTTCTGGTAGAACTGAAGGTACAGGAACGGGTACCTGTCCCGGTAAGTGAACTGGTCGTGGCATTGGAATGCGGTGGGTCGGACGCCTTTTCGGGGATAACAGCCAATCCGGCGGTCGGGGTAGCAGCCGACCGGCTGGTGGCAGAGGGAGCAACGGCCATTCTCAGTGAGACCACCGAAATGATTGGTACGGCGCACATCCTGAAGCGTCGCGGAGCCACTATTGAGGTAGGAGAGCAGGTAGAGCGGTTGGTCAACGAGCATGAGAAGAAGGTCCGCGAAGAGCTCGGTGATATGGCGGGCATGGTGATTGCGCCCGGCAATATCGAGGGAGGTCTTTCATCGATAACGGAAAAGTCTCTCGGTTGCATCACCAAGGCTGGCAGCACCCCGATAAACGAAGTGGTCGGCTATGCCGAACGCCCCACTAAACAGGGTCTGGTAATCATGGATACGCCGGGCTATGATATCGATTCCATGGCCGGTATGGTTGGTGGAGGAGCACAGATTATAATCTTCACCACGGGCAGGGGTTCGGTGGCCGGTTTCCCGGCGGTTCCGGTAATCAAGGTAGCCAGCAACGCCGAGATGTTCCGAAATATGCCCGGTGATATGGATGTCAATGCCGGGACAATAGCCGACGGCGACAAGACGCTCGATGAGGTAGGGCAGGAGATTTTCGACCTGGTGCTCCGTGTTGCCAGCGGTCAGCAGACCTGCGCCGAAGTGAACCGGTCACAGCCATTTAACTTCCTGAAGCAGGGCCCGACCTTTTAGTTAGAGTGCTTCCCGATCACCTGAAATCGTGCCCACCTCCAGATTCTTCGGCTACGGCTCTACTGGAGTGCCACTAATGTCCTAGGCAAGTAAATTTCCTTGCTTTAGACAAACATCCGTGCTATCCTTATCGCAGACGAATATGACTACGGAGAAGGAAAAGGCACTGGAGCTAGCCATCGGCCAGATCGAGAAGCGTTTTGGCAAAGGCTCAATCATGAAGCTCGGAGAGTCGGCTGCGATGATACCGGCCGAAGTAATTCCGAGCGGCTCGCTCACACTGGACCTGGCCCTGGGGCTGGGGGGTATTCCCAAAGGGCGGATTGTCGAGATATTCGGCCCTGAGGCGTCCGGGAAGACCACCCTGGGTCTGCACATCATCGCCGAAGCTCAGAAGCGCGGCGGAACTGCCGCCTACATAGACGTCGAGCATGCCCTGGACCCCGTGTATTCCAGCCACATCGGGGTAAATGTCGAGGAAATGCTCATCTCCCAGCCTGATACCGGCGAGCAGGCCCTGGAGATAACCGAGGCACTGGTCAGGAGCACAGCGGTCGACGTGATAGTCATAGACAGCGTTGCTGCCCTGGTGCCCCGGGCTGAAATCGAGGGGGAGATGGGGGATACCCAGGTAGCTCTGCAGGCTCGCCTAATGTCTCAGGCCCTGCGAAAGCTGGCGGCGGCTATCGGCAAGTCCGGGTGTGCGGTGATATTCATCAATCAGCTAAGGGAGAAGGTCGGCGTCTTCTTCGGAAATCCTGAAATCACACCGGGTGGTAGAGCCCTGAAGTTCTACAGTTCAATCAGGATTGACCTGCGGCGGATAGAAACTCTCAAGCAGGGAGACAGGGCTATCGGCAACCGTGTTCGCGCCAGGATAGTGAAAAACAAGGTTGCTCCTCCATTCCGAACCGCCGGGTTTGATATCATGTTCGACCACGGGATAAGCCGGGAAGCCGATATTATCGACCTTGGTGTTGAGCTGGGGCTAGTGAAAAAATCCGGTGCCTTCTTCTCCTGGGGTGATACTCGTCTCGGGCAAGGTAGAGAGAATGCCAAGCAATTCCTCTACCAGAATCCCGAACTTTCCCAGGAGATTGAACAGCAGGTCAGAGCCTCAGCTATCAGTACACCTCAACCTGTGGTCGTGGACCAGTAAGACCACTTAATAACAACTGAATAGCTGTAAAACGAAAGAGCTGAGGCTTCGGGCCTTGGCTTTATGTATTTATTGGGGGAATGGGTGGAGAGTACGATGAGCAGGATAACGGCCATCCGCACCGGAAGGAAGACCGGGAAACGGGTGAACATATTTCTCGATAGCCGGTTCGCCTTCAGCCTGGAAGCTGAGGCGGTAGTCGAGCAGGGACTGCGGGTCGACCAGGAGCTATCCGAAGACCAGGTGACGGCACTTGCCAGGACCGAACGCCATAGCCGTTGTTTCAATGCTGCCACTCGCTTCCTCACGTACCGGCCACGCAGCGAATCTGAGCTCAGAGAGCGGCTCTATAAGCGAGGTTTTAGCGAAGACGGTATTGAGGCCGCGATAGCCCGCCTGAAAGACCAGGGATTCGTGGATGATGTTGCCTTTGCCCGGTTCTGGAAGGAGAACCGGGATTCATTCAGCCCCCGTAGCCAGTGGCTCACCGGACTGGAGCTAAAAAAGAAAGGGGTAGCCGCCGACGTCATTGACGAGGTCGTTAGAGATACCGATGACGGCGATAGTGCCTACCGGGCGGCTCTGGATAAGGCACATCGTCTTCCATTATCAGACTATGAGATATTTCGACGGCGGTTGGGTGAGTTCCTCAAGCGCCGCGGGTTCAGCTACGACGTGATAAGTCGCACCGTGAGGCGACTCTGGCAAGAACTCAAGACAGAGGGGCAGGCGGAAGCCTGATTCTGCTCGACCCTGAATTTACTGAAAGAAATCTATACAGGAAAGTGAGGTGAAAGGAATGGAAATAACCGTCTATATTTCCAGTTTTATCATAGGCGTAGTCCTTGGTGGTGCGGTTGTCTTCTTCTTCCGGCGGATGGCGGTCAACCGTCTCATCCGGGCGGCTGAGCGTAAGGCCGCCAGAATGATGATGGAAACCAGGGCAGAGGTCAAGGAAGTGTCTGAAAAAGCCCGGGAAGACGCCGAGAAGATAAAAACCTCCGCCGAGACGGAACATCGGGAACGACGGGCTGAACTGCAGCGCCAGGAGAGCCGCCTGCAGTCCAAGACGGAGAACACGGACCGTAGGCAAGAAGCTCTGGTTCAACGCGAGAAAACCCTGGCTAACCGGGAGAAGTCGCTGGAGACCACACTAGCCCAGCTTGATGAGGCCAAGGATAAGCAGGTCAAGCAGCTCGAGCTCATCTCCGGGATGTCCAGCGCAGAAGCCAAGAATACCCTGCTGGAACGAATGGATACTGAGATACAGGAGGAAGCGTCACGGCGCCTCCACGAGTGGGAAATCAAACTGAAGGCTGACTCCGACCTCAAAGCCCAGGAGATACTGGCCCAGGTCATACAGCGCAGTGCTTCCGAAATAGTCTCCGAGACTACCGTGGTCAGTGTTCCGCTACCCAGTGACGAGATGAAAGGTCGCCTCATCGGGCGGGAGGGACGCAACATCAGGGCCCTGGAGCAGGCTACCGGAGTTGACCTGATTGTCGATGACACGCCGGAAGCGGTGACCCTGTCCAGTTTTGACCCGGTACGCAGAGAGGTTGCCCGCAACGCCCTCACCAAGCTCATCCTTGACGGACGTATTCATCCCGCCCGCATCGAAGAGGTGGTCCAGAAGGCAGAGGAGGAGACTGAGGCTGAAATCATCAGTGCCGGTGAAAAGGCAGCCTACGATGTAAGCGTACACGGTCTCCGCCCCGAACTCATCAAGTTGCTCGGTCGACTCAAGTACCGCACCAGCTACGGCCAGAACGTACTGAGGCACAGCATAGAGGTTGCCTATCTCTCTGAGATGATTGCCTCGGAGCTTGGTGCCAACACCACCATTGCCAAGAAGGCCGGACTGCTCCACGATATCGGCAAGGCAGTCGACCGCGAGGTAGAGGGTACCCACGCCGCTATCGGGGCAGACCTGGTCAGGCAATGGGAGAAATCCCCCGAAGTGGTCGAGGGTATCGCACAGCACCACTTCGAGACCGGAGACGTCAGCTTCTGGGGCTTCGTAGTCGCCGCGGCCGATGCCGTCAGTAGTGCGCGACCAGGCGCCCGACGGGAATCGATGGAGAACTACCTCAAGAGGCTGAATGCGCTTGAGGATATCGCCAACAGCTTCTCCGGCGTGGACAAGTCCTATGCCATCCAGGCGGGCCGGGAGATTCGTATCCTCGTCAAACCGGAGGAAATCGACGACCTGGGCGGAATGAGACTCGCCAGAGACATTGTCAAGAAGATAGAGGAGGGACTGGACTACCCCGGACAGATAAAGGTCACCGTGCTTCGGGAGACCCGCGCTATCGACTTTGCCAAGTAGCCAGCTACGGAACGTAGCCAGCTACCGGACGTACTCATAGACTGATGATAATACTTGCTGTTGGTGATGTGATTGGTAAACCAGGCAGACAGGCGTGTGCCAGTCTCCTGCCCGAACTGCGGGAAGAGTACAACCTGGACCTGGTTATCGTCAATGCGGAGAATGTCGCCGGAGGTATCGGCGTGACCCCGGGTACCGCCGAGGAACTGCTGGACGCCGGAGCTGACGTATTGACCTCGGGCAACCATGTCTGGAATCACAAGGAGATTCTCCCCTGCCTTGATGGTGACATGCCAATCCTGCGCCCGCTGAACTACCCGCCGGGCGTACCGGGCAGGGGCTACGTTATCATTGGCCGAGCCCTGGTAGTGAATCTTATCGGCAGGACTTTCATGAACGCTTACGACTGCCCTTTCCGAGCTATGGACCGGCTCCTCGGCGAGCTTGAGGACAGGCCGTCGGCCATCATTGTCGATTTCCATGCCGAGGCGACCTCAGAAAAGATGGCCATGGGGCGCTACCTGGACGGCCGGGTCAGCGCCGTGCTCGGTACCCATACCCACGTCGGCACTATTGACACCCAAATACTACCCGACGGCACCGCCTATGTCACTGATATCGGCATGGTCGGTCCCGAAAACTCGGTAATCGGCGATGATATCGAGGCGGTGCTGAAGCGGTTCCTGACATTGCTGCCCAATCGCCTGTCGGTGGGAAAGGGCAGGACGGTTTTTAACGCAGTCCTGGTGAAGACGGACGACACCACCGGCAGGGCAGTCAGTATTGACCGTGTTACGCGTGAGGTGGACTAGTGCCCGGGATAGACCTGCACATACATACCAGCGCCTCTGATGGCCGGTTCAGCCCCGCCGAAATCGTTTCCCGGTCAGCCGCCGCGGGACTGGCGGTTATCGCCATCACAGACCACGACACGGTTGATGGGATTGCTCCCGCTCTGCAGGCCGCCCGCACCTTTCCATCGCTGAGAGTCATCCCCGGTGTTGAAATCAGCACCGACATCCCGGCAGGTCAAGCCCATATCCTTGGCTATTTCGTAGACTACAATGACCACGAACTGCAGATAGCCCTGGAGAAGATGCGTAATTCCCGCTGGGAACGTGCCCGCAAGATGGTAGCCAGGCTGGAAGAACTGGATTGTCAGATTGAATGGGAACGCGTCCGGGAGATAGCCGGTGCAGCCTCCGTGGGGCGTCCACACATCGCCCAGGCCCTGATGGAAAAAGGTTATATCGAGTCCTTTAATGACGCCTTTACCCGGTACATTGGCCAGGACGGACCGGCCTATGTGGAGCGGGATAAAATGACGCCTGTCCAGGCAGAGGAGCTGATTTTACGGGCGAAGGGCCTTCCGGTACTGGCGCATCCGCTGACGGTCCCTGACCCGGAGGCGATGGTTATTGAGCTGAAGACTGTCGGTCTGACAGGTATTGAAGTATACTACAAAGACTATTCCGGGGATGATATTGACCGCCTGCTTCGCCTCTCGGACCGGTACGGACTTGTCAACACCGGCGGTACGGACTATCATGGTCTTGAACCAGACACCGATATCGACATTGGCGGCGTTGATGTTCCCGCAGAGTGTGTGGAACAGCTCTTTACGCTGGCACAGCAGCGTGAGTTGAAGCCGGCCAACCCGTAGCATAAGGAGGGCTCATGGTTACCCAGTTCATCCTCTTGATGATAGGCGCCTATCTTCTGGGTTCGGTGCCATCCGCTTACCTTGCCATGAGATGGTCCCGCGGAGTTGACATCCGACAGCTGGGCACCGGTAATGTCGGAGCGTCCAACGTCCTTAGTACCGGGCCGAAATGGCTGGTTGTGCCGGTAGCGCTCTTCGACATCGGCAAGGCTGCCCTGTCCGTCTGGGCAGCCCAGCTCCTGGACATGGGTACAGCACAGCAGATAACCGTGGGCATGTGCGCCATCATCGGCCACAACTGGCCGGTATTCCTGCACTTTCGCGGTGGACGCGGCATCTTTGCCTCACTGGGTGTTATTACGATGATGTCACCCAAGCTGGGACTGATAGTCCTGTTAATGCCCTATCTTCTGGCCCCATTTCGCCGGATAGCCCTGGGCGTTTTCCTCACACTGGCGGCACTGCCGTTCTTTGCCTGGTTCCTGAGTCAACCGCTGGATATTACCGATAGACTGCCGGTTACCCTGGGATTCGTGGTAATCGCCCTCATTGCATTCTCAAAGCGGCTACTGGCACCGAGGACGCCGCTGAGCAGGTCTATGCCCCTGGGCAAGCTGCTCCTCAACCGGTTGCTGTCCGACAGGGACATTGCGGACAGAAAGGCGTGGATAAATCGGTTGCGCCCTGAAGAAGACCCGCCGGACCAGGCCATTGAGCAGCGGGAAGAGAAGCCGTAGCAGTAAGAGCAACGCGGGTACAAAGCCGACTGCCCCGGGGTGTTGACACCGCTCCAATCCTTTTCTTACTTAAGAAACATTCTCCTATCTTGTTCCCGCCAATCAGCCCTCCTTGAGCAGTTGCCGGGCAATCGTCATCCGCTGCATTTCCGAGGTGCCTTCGTATATTTCCGTGATTTTGGCGTCACGGAAATAGCGCTCCACGGGGTAGTCCTTGGTGTAGCCGTAGCCGCCGTGTATCTGGACCGCTTTTGTCGTAACGGACATCGCCGTCTCGGCGGCATGCAACTTGGCCATGGCCGATTCTTTCATATAGGATAGCCCCTGGTCTTTGAGATAAGCCGCCCGATGTGTCAGTAGCCGTGCGGCATCAATCTGGGTCGCCATATCAGCCAGCATCCACTGAATCGCCTGGAAACTGGCAATCGGCTGGCCGAACTGCTGTCGCTCCCTGGAATAGGCCAGCGACTTATCAAACGCTCCTTGGGCAATCCCTATCGCCTGCGCCGCGATGCCCAGCCGGCTGGCGTCAATCGTCTCCAGCGCTATCCGAAAACCCTTGCCTTCATCACCGAGCCGGTTCTCCGCGGGCACAAAACAGTCTTCGAACACCAGCTCCGTTGTCGAGGAAGCACGAATACCCAGTTTGCGCTCGTGCTTACCCACCGAGAACCCCGGAGCATCTTTCTCAACAATAAATGCGGTCACACCCCGGTATCCCTGAGACCGGTCAATGGTAGCAAACGCAATGATGATGTCCGCCTCAGCGCCGTTGCTGATGAACAGTTTGCTGCCATTGAGGACATACCCGCCATCCCGTGCCACTGCCGTGCATACCATAGCAGCGACATCGCTGCCGGCACCGGCCTCGGTCAGCCCGAAAGCCCCCAGCTTCTCACCCTTCAGCAGCGGTGCCAGGTACCGCTGTTTCTGCTCTTCCGTACCGTGGGTATACAGGGGGTAGCTGGCAAGCTCGTTGGTAACAATCAGGATTACACAGGTAGCGGCACAGACCCGGGCCACCTCCTCGAAGATAATGGCCTGCTCAATCGCCCCACCGCCGCTCCCGCCGTACTCCTCCGGATAGCCAGTACCCATCAGCCCGATAGCAGCTGCCTTCATTATACTCTCGGCAGGGAACCTGGACTCTTCGTCTATCTCGGCGGCAATCGGCTCCAGTTCCTTCTCGGCAAAGTCCCGGACCATTGTCCGGAGCATCTTCTGGTCTTCGGTCAGGGAAAAGTCCATATCTACCCCCATACGGATTCGTTTGATAAAGCACTCAATAGATTACGCTTGATTAGACTACTTGCTTTCGCCGTACTGCTCACGCAGTACGCGCTTTAAGACCTTGCCCATCTGGTTGCGTGGTAGCTCATCGGTAAATGCCACTGACCTCGGCCTCTTGTAACTGGCCAACGCAGCGCGGCAGTGCTCGATTATTTCCTCCTTGGTGGCCTTCTCACCCTTCTTGAGGACCACGATACACATCGGGACCTCACCCCAGTCATCATCAGGGATACCGATAACGGCCGCTTCCTCAATCTTGGGATGCTCATGGAGCACGCCCTCCACTTCCTCCGGGGAGATGTTCTCGCCACCGCGGATAATCATATCGGTATTGCGTCCCGCCAGGAAGAAGTAGTTATCCTCATCCATGTAGGCCATGTCACCGGTATGGACCCAGCCATCCTTGTCTATTGTCTTGGCGGTCTTCTCGTCTTCCTTCCAGTACCCGCTCATAGCCCTGGGACCCCGGGCGACTATTTCGCCGACCTCCCCCACTGGCAGGTCGTTACCCTCTTCGTCGATTATTTTCATTTCGACATCAGACATCGGTCGTCCGATAGAACCAAGCCGTTTCAGCTTTTTTTCCTTCTCTTCCTCGGTGCCCTCAATGACATGGTCCGCGGGGCTCAATGTTGTGATGGTCGATGCCGTTTCGGTCTGGCCGAAGGCATTGATGAAGCTGACTCCGGGAAAGAGTTCCATCGCCTTCCTGATAACCGGCAGGGGCATTGGTGCCGCACCGTAGGTAATAACCTGCATGCTGCTCAGGTCATAGTTGCCGAACCCGGGATGGTCCATAAGCTGCTTCAGCATGGTAGGCACCATCATAGCCCGGCCCACCTTCTCATCCTGCACCAGTCCCATCCATTCCGCAGGCTCGAACTGCCTCTCCATCACCAGCGTCCTGCCTCCGTAGATTGCCGCCATCATCGCCTGGATTCCGGCAACATGATACAGAGGTACGGTGAGTATGTTCTTCTCTTCAATTACCGGGTCGGCCGGGGTAACGTTCTCGAGCACGTAGATAGAGAAGCTGTTGTGGGACAGCATGACGCCCTTGGGGAAACCGGTGGTACCGGCGGTGAACATCAGTATCGTAGTATCATCATCATTGATTTCGGTGAATACCTCTTCATCGCTTGCCGAGGCTATTATATCCTCGTAATACGTGTAACCGTCATGTGTGCCTTCAATGGAGATGTAGTTCTGTACCGTTTTCAGCTCGGATTTTATTGAGTTGACCAGCTCTATGTACCGTTCACCTGCTAAAACGGTGTTTGCTTCTGCAGTGTTGAGCATGTAGGTAAGCTCGTTCTCTTTCGCTCTGAAGTTGAGCGGTACATATATCCCGCCAATCTTGCCAACGGCAAAGTAGGTCTCCACGCACTGGTTGCCATTGACGTGCAGTAATGCAATCCGGTCACCCTTCTGTACACCCATCCCAAGCAAAGCGTTGGCCAGCCGGTTCACCCGTTCGTTCAACTGGGTGAAGGTGACCCTGTTGCCTTCAAAGACAATGGCATCCTTGTCCGGACAGATTGCATTCGCTATGGTCAGGAACTCCGTAGTGTTCATGCTGCCTCCTTACTGGTTTCTTGTAATAAACAGGCCCCCAATCTTGCCTCAAGCCGGAGTCCCTCCTCCATGCTCAGGTCAAGCCCCCGGGTAATCGCCTGCTTTGCACAGCTTAGCACATTTGCATTAAAGCCCATTATTCTGCCGGCCAACCTGTCAACCGTCGGCCACAGGTCTTCCCGCGGAACCACCTTGTTCACCAGCCCCATTCGGCGGGCTTCTTCCGCCCCGACCCAGCGCCCGACCAGCAGCATTTCCAGACTATGTGCCATACCGGCCACCCGTGGAAGGGTCTGGCTGCCACCGGCGGCCGGGATTATGCCCAGTCCGGTCTCAGGGACACCAAGTTGGGCGTCTTCCGAAGCTATTCTGATGTCACAGCAGAGTGCCATCTCTATCCCCGAACCAAGCACATAGCCGTGAAGGGCGGCGATTATCGGTTTGTTAATACTCAGAAAAAGTCCCCAGACGTCGCGCTCCCAGCGTACGCGGCGCGCAACTGCCGGAGACGGGGCGGTGAGGAACTCGCTCAGGTCGGCACCGGCACAGAAGGCCCTTTCTCCGACGCCCCTGAGCACTACCACGCGGACATCAGGGTCATCCCGAACCGCACCCAGTACCTGAAAAAGCTCGTCCCGCATCTGAATGTTGTAAGCATTCAGAGCCCTGGGTCGGTTCAGCGCAATGTGGCCGATTCCTTCCTGCTTTTCGTATATGATTGTCTCGAAACCGTTCATCGGGTGGTCCTGTTTACCTCGCCAGCTTCCGTCTGTTCGCCTGCTACCTGCCCAACCAGCCTCTGCCTTTCAGTAGACCACGGACATAGGCTGCCTGTCCAACATGCTGGAAACCTTCGTTGATTACACCCACCAGACGCCTGCCAACCGGGAATGTCGTATGTAACGTAGGGCTGTACGCCTCTCTATCAAGTTCACTCTCCGATAACGTGCCGCCCACGTATTGCTTTATCCGCTCCACCACGGCACGGTGGTATTCCAGCACAGTCCGGCCATCGGGTGACCTGAACGCTGCGACGTCTTCAGCACTATGCCTGACTCCCGTTTCTTCTGGATTCGCAGCACGGCCAAACCTGGTATGCCAGCCATCCCTGGTCCAGAGCTGTTCCATGCCGGCTAGTTCCGAGACATTCCTGTCGTGGCTGCGTGTCAGATGCCAGGCGAGCCAGCCTATACTGTTGCAATCGGGAGTTGGTCTTTGATTCAGTTCGTCAACCGTCAATCCCTCAAGCACTGTTTCCAGTTCTTCCGATATCCGCAAGAATAGCCCCGCCACTAGCTGCTGCCAATCCATTTCTGCTCCTGAAAAAGCTGGTGAGCCTTCCCCTATGCTGCTGGTCTGGCCATCACAATCTTCGTCGGGAATACCCCCGCAATCTTCATCTCCTCGGTGGTGGCAATCTCAAAACCGGCTCTCGTGACCGAGTCCTCCACGTAGATTGGGCGACAACTGGCAACCTGAGGCAGTGTTCGATGCAACCATTCGTACACTCGCCAGACCAGTGACCCTTCATGACCTTCCTTGGGCATACTCGACAGCACCAGCCGCCCATGCACCTTCAGCACCCTCTTGATTTCCGCAAACACCACCGGAATGTCCGGTGTGTCAAATAGCTCCAGCGTCTCCGACATGTAGACGGCATCGAACAGCCCGTCCTCATAGGGCATCTTTCTCGCATCACCCTCGAACAACTCCGCCCTACCAGCAAGCCCCTGCTTCTCCAGCCTGCGCCTCGCCCGGGTTATCATCTCCGGGGTCAGGTCAAGACCGCAGGCTCTTCCGCTCTCACCAACACGCCTGGCTATCTCCGTCAGAGCACAGCCCGTGCCGAAGCCGATTTCGAGTACGCTTTCTCCTTCCCTGATAGCGAGAAGCTCCAGACCTCGCTCCCTGAGCCTCTTCTGGAACCTTCCTTCGACTACTCCATAGAACCGGCTCAGGCGACCGTATATCGCCCTGATGTCGCCGGTGACTGGCAGCACTTCCTCTTTCGGCATGGGTTTCCTGTCTCCACTACCTGTCAGCAGTCCTACTGCCCCTTGAAATGTGGTGACCTCTTTTCAAGGAATGCCCGGATTCCCTCGGTGCGGTCATCAGTCGTGTGGAGCAGGAAATAGAGGTCCGCTTCCAGATGAAGACCCTGGTCGAGCGTCAGGTCCAGTCCCTTGCTGACCGCCTCTTTGGCGTACCGTAGGGCGATGGGGGCTTTGCCGGCAAGGTTTTCCGCCAGGGCTTCAACCTCAACAGCCAGTTCTTCCGGAGAGACCACCTTACTGACCAGTCCGATTTCCAGTGCCTCTTCGGCACCAACCGCTTCCCCGGTGAAGACCATTTCCAGTGCCTTGCCTTTCCCGACGATGCGCGGTAACCGTTGTGTACCCCCATCCATCGGTATCACGCCCCGCGTTACCTGGGGCAACCCGAACTTCGCGTTCCGTGAAGACAGCCGGATATCGCAACTCAGCGCCAGTTCAAGACCTGCTCCCAGAGCATCCCCGTTGATAGCGGCAATCACCGGCTGCTCCAGTCCGGCCACAGCAGCGGACACGCCATACACGGCGTCTTCCGGCTCACTGCCTGCGCAGAAAGCCCCCTCTCCAGCACCGGTAATGACCACCACGTACACGTCATCATCCCCGCCTATTTCCCGGCAGACATCTTCCATCTCCCGGGCCATCTGTTGGTTGATGGCATTGCCAACCTCAGGCCGGTTGAGGGTTATCCTGGCAACGTGCTGCTTCTTGCTCCAGATAATAGTTGTATTGGGCACGGTATCACTCTCGTCCAAACTGCTGGATAGATATTCCAGAAACGAACCAAATTTATATTAACCCTCATCGCCACGTTCGTCAAGGCTGGCAGGTCCTGGTGAGGACACTCAGTATTATGGCAACGGAAGTAGTTCCAGCCGACTGTGATTCAGGGATACCGATATCCCCATCCCCCTCGACCCAGCACCAACTGGTTCCCACAAGCATCCAGATAAACGATAAGCGCTGTTCTACACCATCACTAAGGTTCGAGTATACCTGGTTGCAGATTTGTATTACAGAGCGCCTGGGGTGAGAGAATGGGGTCAGGATGTGGTTGAGGAGTGGGTGAAATGGTGGTTCTCAACTCATATGGCTGTTCGGTAGCGCCAGTACTGGAAACTCCAACCTGATAGGTGATACAATTCCCGGAGATAGACCAACAAGGGGGAATAGCCTTCTACAATGAGTATCAATCATCTGAGCCAGGTTGAACTGCCGGCAGTAGTCAGCGAACTCAAGAAACGTGACAACCAACTGGCTACCATCATAGACCAGGTTGGCCCATGCCGTCTTGAGCGTAGAGAACAAGGATTGTCTCCCCTTGTGTACTCCATCATCGGGCAACAGCTATCGGACTACGCTGCTCGAGCAATTCGCTCTAGGTTCCAAGGGCTTATTGGTAGTAATGTCATCAAGCCGGAACAGCTCGCCGAGACCAGCGAGGAAGAGCTCCGAAGAACCGGGGTCTCATGGGCGAAAGCCAGATGCCTGCGCAGCCTCGCCGACCATGTGCTGTCAGGCAGTATTGACTTCGATAAGTTCGAAAACCAGGATGATGAAGACATAATCAGGACCTTGACCCGGGTGAAGGGCATTGGCCGATGGACCGCAGAGATGTACCTCATGTTCTCGCTGAACCGGATGGATGTATTTCCCATAGACGACCTGTCCCTTCGTGCTGCCATGCGCAAGGTCTACGGCCTGGATGGGAATGATTTCCAGACACAAGCCTGTCATATCGCTGACGGATGGCGGCCATACAGGAGTGTTGCCTGCTGGTATCTATATGCACATCTGGATGAATCACGAGAACGAGGGGCCCGGGGCAAGCGACAAGCATAACCATATACAGTATGATTGGGAACAGGGCTCAATCAGCCGGAAAGGCTCCGGGGCTACTCAAGCTTCACCAGGCGGGCTTCAGCCTTACCGTTGCTCACTTCCAGCAGACCCACCGTACCCAGCTTGGGAAGATAGGAAGGCATTGTCGGGCTGCCGGGATTAACCAGGAGAACACCCTTATAGTGTTCTATTTCCGCGAAGTGGCTGTGCCCGAAAACAACAACGTCGGGAGGGTCTTCGGTTTCCTGCTCCGCCAGATACCGGTTTCGGTTGAAAATACCGCTATACGAGTTCGGCTGGGCATTGGGGGCAATCAGCCCGTAGCGCGGTTTGATGTGCATCGCCCAGAGGGTAATACCATCGAAATGAAGTACCTGCCGTTTTTCCATCCGGCTGTCCGGACCGAAGTCCTCGTCCATATCATCATCACCCCTGGCGGCAAGCACCGGGGCCACGGTCTCCAGTTCATCCAGAATGTCAGGAATCCAGACATCCCCCATGTGCAGAATCAGGTCAACTCCCCGGAAGACCTCCTTTATCTGTGGGGGCAGTATCTGGCTCTTAAAAGCAATGTGGGTGTCCGAAAGCAGTCCAATGAGCATCTTGCCTCCTAGCTATTTCCACGGCTATTGTCACGACTATTGCCGTAGCAATAGCCGCCTATACTAACAGCCAGAGAGCACTGCTGGCACAGGGGACGACTGCGGCACACGTTCTTACCGAGACATACCAGCAGTGCATGGTATTCATTGAACAGGCCCACATCACGCGGCAGGTTATCCATGAAGAGGGCCTGGTAGGCGGCATAGCTGGTTGACTCCGGAGTCAGGTCGATTCGGTCTATGATACGCCGTGTGTAGGCATCCACAACGAAAACCGGCTGGTTAGCCGCATAGAGAATTATGGAATCGGCGGTCTCCTCACCGATACCGTGTACCGCAAGCAGCTCCCGGCGAAGCTGTCCCGTCTCAGTTGCAAATAAGCGGTCAAGGTCGTCCTGGTAGTATTCACCCAGCCAGGTGGCCAGAGACTTGAGCTTGAGTGCCTTGGCATTGTAGTACCCGCTGGGGTAGATAAGCGCGGCAATCTCGGAGAGGGGGAGTTGTCGCAACGACTCCGGTGACAACGCACCGGCATCCTTCAGATTCGCGATAGCCTTTTCCACGTTGGACCAGGCAGCCGATTGGGTAAGAATGGCACCCACCATCACCTCGAACGGTTCCTCTCCCGGCCACCAGTGCTGCGGTCCGTAGCGGTCCATGAGCCGGTGGTAGATACCTTGCAGTATCTCACCCATCAATTGGCTAACCACGAAGGGACTCTGGCATCAGGCACCCCGTCATACCCGGGCATGTAGGGCTTGATATCGATAACGGGGGAACCATCAAGGGCATCCAGACCCTCAACCTTCAGTATATTACCACGACATTCCAGCAGCCTGACGGTCTTCTTCCCGATTGGATTTGGCCGGTTCGGTGTCCGCAGAGCGAAGAGACCCTTCAGGGGCCGGTCCTGCCGGCCCATGGGACGTTGCTTGAGCGGCGTCTCGCTTCCTGCCAGGCGGTGCATCCAGTAGAGCACAATGAGATGGGAGTACTCGTCAATCCCATCAAGGGCTTCGGTCAGGCTGGTGTCAATCACTATCTCGGAGACCACCTTGTCCCAGTCGCTACGGGGCTCCGGCGGTTTCTTGAAGTCATTCCTGACCACGCCGATTGCCTTCAACACCATATCAGGCATTTCGCCAGCCAATCCTGCTCCTTCAGCCCGGGACCGGTAACTACACCATCACGACCATTGTGTCTCTGGCAACGGCTCCAAGCCACTACCGCTTGGTGTATTGAGGCGCTTTTCGGGCCCGCTTGAGACCGACCTTCTTTCTCTCTTTGACCCGGGAATCCCGGGTAAGAAGCCCGTACTGGCGTAGCGTCGGTCTGAAGCTCTCGTCCGCCTTCAGCAATGCCCTGGCAATACCGTGGCAGACGGCCCCACTCTGACCGGTCACACCACCCCCGGTTACCTTGACCACCGCGTTGAACCTGTCCATGTTGTTGGTCACTACCAGGGGTCTGGCCACAGTCTGGCGCTGCTCAAGTCGGGGAAATACCTCATCATAGGGCACACCATTGACGATAATAGCGCCACCGCCGCCCGGCATCAGTTTCACCCGGGCTACCGCCTCTTTGCGCCGACCCGTACCGTAGAAATAAACCTGTTCCGCCAAGGATACCTCCTGTTGTCTGCTTCAGCTACCTGGTGGTAGCCGGTTACTCCTCTTTCTGTGCGCCACTTTGCTCTGCCGTACTGACAGCCGCTGCTCCGGTCTGCCCCAGGTGCGGATGGCTATCACCGACAAATACCCTCAGGCGCTTCATCATGCGGGCTTGCAGCCGGTTTTTGGGCAACATACCCTTAACAGCATGCTCAATCACCCGGTTCGGGTGCTTCTGCATCATCGTTTCCAAGCTGGTGGTCTTCAGCCCACCGGGGTAACCGGAATGCCGGTAATACATCTTCTGCTTCTCTTTGTTGCCGGTCACCCGGACCTTCTCCGCGTTGATAACAACAACGGAATCACCCACGTCCATGTTGCGCGAGAAAAGTGGTTTATGTTTGCCCATGAGCAACCCGGCAATTCGCGTGGCCAGCTTGCCCAGAATCTGGTCTTCAGCATCCACAATGTGCCATTCCCGTTTAATGTCAGAAGCCTTAATGCTGTAGGTCTTGCTCATGATATCTCTTCCCCGCGTTCCAGCAGGGAACGCGCATAGTTCACACGTATCAGGCAAAGTCCGCAGGCCGGCAGGGTCGGACCGGCCAGACCCGGTTTTCCGGCAGCCCTAATCATACCAAACTCGTCCTGACTCATTTTACCCAGTCCAATCCTGACAAGGCATCCTGCAGTACTGCGTACCTGGTGGCGTATGAAAGCGTTCGCCACAATGTCAAAGTGAATCAGGTCGCCGTCCTTACTTACTTCTGCCCGGTAGACTCTCCGCACCGTGCTTTTTGTTTCGCCACCGATACCGCTGGCAAATGAGGCGAAGTCATGCTGCCCAACCAGCGCCTGGCATGCCCGGTTCATCGCTTCGATGTCCATGGAACCAACGACACGATAAGCAAAGCCCATCGTGATGGGCGACCGCGTCCGGCTGTTCAAGATGGAGTAGCGGTATTCCCTGCTCTCCGCATCCCGCCTGGGGTCGAAAGAGTCATCCACTGCATAGGCTGCCCTTACGGCGATATCCCCGGGCAGATAGTGGTTTAACCCGCTGACAAACGTCTGCCGCGAAAGTGACGAACCGGTCCGGAAGCTGATTACCTGCCCGCGGGCATGAACCCCGGCATCAGTCCGACCGGCAGCCGTCACCCGGAGCGTTTCCCCGGTAAGCTGCCGCAATGCCCGCTCCACTTTCTCCTGGATAGTGGGCGAAGTCGGCTGTAACT
>JADHXC010000086.1 GCA_016783135.1 Dehalococcoidales bacterium
AGGGAACGCTGTCGGCGTGGCTCATATTAACGCCGGCTGGCTCAAGGAGAAGATAGCCAATTTATACGAACAGGGAGACCTCCAGCATTTAGGTACATCAATCAATTGTCTAGGGCAAGGAACCAAGCAGACCATTGAGGGCAAGAAAACGATGCTGATAGAAGGTCTGTCAAAAGGCACGTTCGGTTCGGTTGACTTCGTTACTGAGGCGGGAGCCGGTGGACAAGCCGGTCTGAGAGAGAGTGCCCGGGAGTCTATCTTGGACGCAGAACTCATAGACCTGGCACAACTCCGCGAGGCGAGACCTGACCTGGTAAAAGTCATCGAGGCTGATATTCGAGAATCATTGCGACAGGAGGTAAAAGAAGCAATGGAAGCGACTAAAGAGATTGAAGACCTGACAAAGCAGGTCGACACACTCACCACTGAGAACGGTGAACTCAAGACCACGATAGAGGAGGCAGAAAAGGAAAAGGCGAAAGCCGAAGCCCAGGCTACCATCAAGGATGCCGTGGACAAGGCCGAACTACCCGAAGCTGCCAAGACTCGACTGGTTGAGAGGTTTGCCGAAGCTACCACCGACGAAGGATTGGAGGCCGCAATCAAGGCCGAAGCCGAGTATATCAGGGAACTGACAGACGCCGGCAAGGTCAAAGGTCTGGGAGGCGTTACGCCTGAAGCCGAGGCAGAGGCTGGTACGACCGCTTACCGGGAGTCTCTGGAAAGAACTCATCCGAACTGGACTGAGAAAGAACTCGATATTGCCGTTGCCGGCAGGTAGCAAAGAAGGAAAGGAGAGGAAATAAACTAAGGAGGCAATAAAATGCCTGCATTCGGAGTATATCCAATAGCTGACGATATAGGGCCGGGAGCGCAAATCTCCTCGACCTATGAAGGGCGTCATGTAACCGTCCTAGAAAGCGACCTCATCCATCCCACTCATGCTGATGGGTTCGCAGACCAATACGACCCGGTAGTCTTTGGTACTACAGGTCTACAGGCAGTAGGTGTGGTTGTAGGAGCAAGTCCTACGGCAGCTACATCTTATGCCGTGATAGACACCGAAGGCATCTGGGCACTCGATGTTGTGGCTACCGACGACGCTGGTAACAGTGCAGTAGCCGGTGGTGACTTGCTCTATATCAATACCACAACCGCCGTAGTCAGCAAGATTTCTAACCAGGCCACGCAGATACCGTTCGGGTACGCCCTCGGTATCATCACCGGTGGAAACACCGAATCCATCGCGGTCAAGGTCCACTTTGATCCCAGCATTGACAACGCGAAGCGCACCTATATGACCGTGGCGGATGGTGCTTACACCTATGGTAAGCACCACACTTCCATCTTCGCTGGTGGGCAGTCCACTGGGCTTGAGTACTTCGACCAACAGGTAACTGGGGCTATGGACGGCAATCTTTATGGTCTTGGTACCTGGGTGGAACTGGCGGCCGGCTTTACTTCCAATGCCAGTATCCTCGCTGCGTTCGAAATCGGCATCTACGACGCCGGGGCCACGCTCACAACTTCCCGAGTCGTGATGCAGCAGATTCAGGGTATCTTCGCTTCAGCGGTCGACAGCCTGCACATCTGGCGGGTGAACATTGCTGCCGCTGGGGGTGCCATCACTGCCCTGATAGCATTTGCCAACCCAACTTCGGCAGGTTTCGTGGCAACCGCGCTGGAGACCAGCACTGTAATCGGTGCGATGCCGTTCGCTGATATTGTCGGTGCACCGGGCATCGGATGGGTTCGCCTATACGACGCAGCCACTTAGAGTAAGGAAAGGAGAATAAAGAACGATGCGGAAACTAAATCTCAGAAGCTACCAGACGACGCAAAAGGTATTGGGTGGGGATGGTCAACCTATAGAGGTTATTGGAAACTACAATGTCAAAGACTCCATTATCAACGTCATGTTCCTGCCTACATTGAAACTGCAAGGTGCTGAATTGGTTAGACAGAATGTCTTGGCCATGAAGATTGAGACGTGTGAAAATGAGGTGGAACTGGAAGAAGCAGAGTACCAAAGGGTCAAAGAGGCAATTGAAGCCTACCCTGCCCAGAGCCGAGCCGATGTGGAACTGGTAGACCGCATTTTGAACCAAACACCAGAAATATCATAAGGAGGCAGATAATGCCTGAAATGCAATTGTTTGAGGAAACCATAAAGGAGGCTGCGGCCTATTCGTCGCTATCAGATAGAGGGATACGGTTCACTGACTCACAGAGGTCGAAGGTTCAGGACCTTGTCTATAGCGGCATTGTAGAGGGTCGCAAGATGTCCACAAGAGAGAGGGCGTTCCGACTTGAGGAAGCACTGACAACCTCCGACTTCCCTCTCATGTTCGGTGACGTGCTCGACCGGCAGTTATTGGCCGCATACAAGGCCATTGAACCGGCCTGGAAACCGTTCACCAAGATGTCCACCGTCAAGGACTTCCGGGACGCCTACCGCTTCTCTGTTTACGGTAGCGATCAGTACCTTCCCCGCGTCGCTGAGAAGGGCGAGTACCTGGCGAGCGAACTCGATGAACTCCGCTACACCATCGCCGTGCTGAAGTACGGTAGACAGATAGACCTCTCCTGGGAAGCAATGGTCAATGATGACCTCGGTGCTCTGAGGGACATTCCGGAGAGGTTCGCTAAAGCGGCCATGCGGACCGAGCACAGAATAATGACCACGCTCTATGCTTCAGACCTCGGCGCTCATGTTGAGGGTGCCGGTGGTAATCTGTACCAGCTCGGCATCAACTGTAACTTCGCCGCAAGCGGAGACTGCCCACTGACCATCGCCAATCTGGAGCACGGGATACAGACCATGAACCAATTCACCGATATCGGCGGAGAGCCAATCATGGCTGCACCGAAATACCTCGTGGTCTGCCCGGCTCTTGAGATGACGGCACGACAGATACTTACGTCAGCTACTAAGATGTGGCTGGCCGGTGCTACTACTATTGCTGCTGCACCGGACGTTGCCCGCCCCATGAATAACGTCGTGGCTGGTATGGGACTGACACTGATTGTTGACAAGTACCTCCCCGTCGTCAACACCGGCAACGACCAGGATACCCAGTGGTATCTGTTCTCCGACCCGGCGGACATCGCAGCACTGGAAGCTGCCCACCTGTCCGGGCATGAGTCACCTGAAATCGCAATGAAGTCCAGCGATAAGGTGACGGTAGGCGGGGGCTTGATGAGCCCCTTCTCCGGCGACTTCGCTACTGACAACGTGTTCTACCGAGTCCGAGAGGTGTTCGGTGGGACTAAACTGGACTGGCGCGGAAGTTTCATGGGCGGGTACGTAATCTAAACGACCGCTCAGGTACTTAGGAGACTGAGATGAAAAGAACTGACCTGGCCTACATAGCCGGTATCGTTGATGGTGAAGGGTACATAGGCATTACTGCTGATGGGAAAAAGTTCAAACACGGCAGGCAGAATCTGCGGCTCCGTGTCACTGTAACTAATACCAGCGAGTGGTTGTGTCAGTACCTGAAGTTCCGGTTCGGTGGGGGTAAGATTCTTCTGAGAACACTTTCCCCTAACCATCGGCCATGCTGGCAGTGGCAAGTGGACTATCAGAAGGCAGGCGACTTCCTCAAGCTCATCCTGCCGTATCTCCACCTCAAGAAGCCACAGGCCGAGTTAGCGATCAAGTTTCAGGAAGCAAAGGGGCGGTCTACCCGTGCCCTCGATGAAAAGAAGAGGGCGGTAGAAGAAGCCCAAAGGATACTCATGCAGAACATGAAACGCTCTTGAGTAGCTTGAATGTAGGCGGGAGGGAGACTTCCCGTCTACCCCAAGCGTTTCAAGGGAGGTAAAAGATGCCAGACCCAAGAATATTTCCACTAGATGCCGAGAATATTAGTTATGTGTGGATTGGGGCTGTCTCAACATTGGTAATCGCAGGCAATGGGATGAGGGTCGGACTAGACCTGACTCATGTTGGTGATATTGAGCAGGAGGCCGACCCGGAGTTCATTAGCTTGGGATTAGGTCAGGCTGCCGTGAACTATTCAGGTAAGGTGCTGACGGCTGTTGGTAGCTCGTATCACATGGGCACTGCGAACCTCTTCAACGGTGACATTTACGCTATCTGCCCATCTGGTGGTATGTACCTGGCAGTCAGTGAGGAGGTGCGGACATCATGAGTGGCGGCGACGGAGTCAACAATCCCTATGACGATACTGCTCTTCTGGTTCTCATTGCCATCATTGACGCCCTCTGCGATGCCATCCTGGAAGACACCGTGGCTATCCGGGCAATTACAGATAGCGAACCTATCCTGACTGAGTACAATAACGAGTTTACCACGGACGGCACGGAGCAGACCGTAGTAACAGAGGAGACACCTGCCGGTATATTAGAGCCGAGATGCTTCATTCTGGACATGACCAATCACACGGCAGGGGAAACCATTGTGGTACGGGAATATTATCGTATCAGTGACGGTGGCGGAATGCTTCTGGAAAGCGTAACTACGCAGGCAGGAGTGCTCCCAAATTCCCGGAAGCTGCTCAGGGTTGACATGAGGCCGACACGGTTTGGATTCCGAATTACCGTAGAGAAGACTGCCGGTGCAAACCGGGATTACGACTACGAGCTGTTTTATGAGGAGGCTCCATAATGGCAGTACACTATGATGCACTGGATATAAACAGGAACATCGCACTTGACCTCCCATATCGAGAGGGGATAGGCACACGCACTGAGGACATAGCAAGGCGTGACCCTCTCTTTACTCTAGTCAATACCCCGCCGTGGACTACGCTCGATTCCCACCTGAATGTTCTATCCTTTGATGGTGCCACAGAATATGTGTGGGCTTCTGGTGCTGATACTGCATTGCTGGACTTCACAAGTGCCCCTTACAGTATATGCGGGTGGATATTCCTGACGAGCGGCGGCACGCACGACTCCCAGGACTTGCTGAGCCGGTTTGTGCTCAGTACCAACGGATGGGAATTGTACTCATATACCAACGGGATTATAACCATGCGTCACCATCATGCAGCTGGGGCTACGCTTCGGACGGGCTTCTATTCTACGGGCTGGGCGTTCAACACTTGGTACTTTCTGGCTCTGAGTCGGACCGGTACCAGTGGGCA
>JADHXC010000042.1 GCA_016783135.1 Dehalococcoidales bacterium
ACAGAAGCAGAAAAAAGACTAAGGCTATTGACCTACCCGGGATAGCCAGTACATCCCCCTGGAAATCCTTAAGCAGCCGCCTTATCAACTACAATCTCTCCTCTTCAAAAGCTACACCGAACAGGCCCTCAGGTCTGACTAGAAGTATTATCACCATGACCAGCAGGGCAATCGCCCCCTTTAGAAAGGCGCCTGCCGGGAGCAAGAAGACAACCAGCACCTCGACGAATCCGATAATGAAGGCTGAGATGAAGCTTCCTTTGACACTTCCCAGCCCTCCGAGGACAACAATAGCCATAATCATTACCAGTGGCGGTGTCCACATATGTGGTTCCAGGACGAGCGTTGGCGCTACTACAATGCCGGCAACTGCCGCCAGCGCTGCTGCTATGCCCATGGTTATCAGAAGTATCCTGGGAACATTTATCCCCATTAGACCGGCAATTTCGGCGTCCTGGGCAGTAGCCCGGATAGCAACCCCCAGCCGTGTCCTGGATAAAAGCATCCATACACCAAGGAGGACAACCAGGACGACGCCAAAGATTAGCAGATGTTGATAGGAGACCTTTACCCCGAGTATTTCCTGATACCCGGAGATAAAGCTCGGTGCTCCGAGATAGTGACCACCAAAGGCCAAAAGCATGCATTCCTGAAAGACCATAGCCAGAGCGAGGGTTATCAGCAATATGGTCACATGGTGTTCACGTACACGGTCAATAAATAGTTTATAGGTACCGAGCCCGATAGCGATAGTAATGACCAGAGAGAGGATAATTGACACTAGCGGGTGCAGGCCAAGCAGATGGGCAAAGGTATATATACCGTAAGCCGCCAGCATGTAAAAACAGGTATGAGCCAGGTTTATCATGCGTGCCACACCAAAGATGAGAGAAAAGCCGACGGCTAGAAGGGCATATACCCCTCCCCTTATCAGTCCGGTAATCAGAATTCCTTCAATCATGACTCATCCGCGCCAGATAATTCTCTATAAGAATCCACCTGGCTCCACTTCATGGGGACCCCGGGCTTACACTGACTAGCCCAGGGCCCCCGTAAGGAGTTTCTCGGAGGCAACCTGTTATGCCTCTACGGCTATTTGGCGTATTTTTTAATTACCCTGTCCGGTATCTGCCACATAACCGTGCCCTCATAGGTTATACCGTTCCAGTCCCACGGCCATATGGCCTTCATCTCTCCATCCTGCCACTGCGTAGCCAGGCCGGTTACATAGCCCGGACCATATACTACGTCGTGAGGATTAGCTGTATCTTCCCCCGTGAAGGTAATCCTGCCCCCGGTCCCCACAAAGTCCGTCTTTTTAAGTTCGACAACAACGGCATCGGAATCAAGAGTCCCTGCCCTTTCGATAGCTTCTGCAAGAAGGAGAATGGCATCGTAGGTGCCGGCATTATAGGTTGGGGTCTGCCCGTACTTCTCCATGAAAGCATCGAAGAAGGGTATGGTGTACTCCGTTACGGCTACTCCCTTAGCGTAGGTATTCAGGGTCGTCTCATAGTTGCCGTAACCACCGGTTGCATCCCAGAAGCCATCCGCCTGGGCTTCAACGTTGATACCCACTGAAGCGGCTGGTATTTCCAGCTCGCCCAACCCCTTAGCATAGGGGATGCCTATCGGTCCGGAGATTATGGTCAGGATAAGGTGAGCTCCGGAAGCCTCTATGGCCGTCAGCTCGGCGGTGAGGTCAGTAGCCGTAGGTGATGGTCTCCATGTCCCCACAACCTCCATCCCTAGCGCCGCCGGTACGTAGGCTTGATAAGCCCCCACCATACCGTCGGCCCATTGCGCTCCTTCACCTAGTATGGCAACTTTCATCGGCCCTTCTATGCCCAACCCCTGCTGCATTATGGCTCCGGCCAGTCCCAGAGTGGCCAACGAGTTGGCGACCAGATTATTGGAATGGAATGGGCTTACCCTGAACCAGTACTTGTAGCGGTCGTAATCCTCGGCTAACCGTGTATTGATTTCGTAGGTGGCGGCGCCACAACCGAGGAAAATTGTCTCGTAGTCCATAGCCACATCCTGCATAGGGAGTACGGCCTCGGTCCTGAAGCCTCCAACCACAAAGTCCGCCTTGTCCACCGCTATCAGCCGTTCCATGGCGGCAGTAGCATCGGTAGGGCTAAGCATCTCATTGGAGTCTGTTTTAATCAGTTCAATTGTGTATTTTTCTCCATCTATGGTTACACCACCGGCGTCATTGATTTTGTCCCGCGCCATGGTGGCTCCGTACCAGTGGTGCTCGCCCTGCACGAACTGCATCGGCCCGATAACGCCAATCTTGATTACCTTGGCTTCTTCAGCCGTGGTCCCGCACCCGGCGGCGACGAGAAGCATCAGCAGTGAACATGCCAGAAGTATATGAATAGTTTTCTTCAACATTGTGACCTCCTTGATATATTACGTTCTCAAACTGTATTTACAGATAATATTCCAAACACCAGCCGTACCATGCTATTTGCATATATCTATTCTACTGAAGACAGACACCTCCTTTTTCTGTCCTTGTTCTCCATACTGGTGAAGAAATAAATATCATCGATTAAACTAAGAAGGGCTCTTGCTATCACCATCGGACTGGTAATTGCAGCGCCCTCCACCGTTTCCACCGCCTATTATGTCGTTGAAAGATGAATTTGCGATTCACCACTGATATGTTCCTTAATTGCCTTACGCTTCGCTGCCAGCATGTGCATCGTGTCTATGTATAACGTACCCACGTGCACAACGAATATACTCCCCGACGTGGAGTTTGTCAAGACCTTGGATTGACTCCCTTTTCACACTAATACCCGGAGATTGAAGTGAATGACGTTGAGGTGAAGATGTACTATACTATCCCTGTGTTTCCTGATAGCTCTGGGGATGAGCTAGTGGGGGTTGTGCCAGTCGTGCACCAGGGTTGAAGGAGTGAAACAGGGAGTCATAGAGGGGGCGCCTCTCAGAAAGGGGTGAAGCCCCTCGGAACGGAGACCTCTCACTCTCCCCTTATGGGGGGAGATGGGGCCGAAGAAGTTTGAAGGGACGAAGGCCCTTCAAGTAATGTCCTCCCTGAAGAATCGGAGATTCTTCCCAGGACACAGGGGGTGAGGTTGAAACAAATCAGCTACCAGCCCATAGAGTGGCTCGGCGACCGGGTACGCCTGCTGGACCAGACTCGGCTTCCCGGCGAAGAGGTCTACCTGGAGATTGCGGACTACCGTGAGATGGCTGTAGCCATTAAAGAGCTGAAAGTCCGGGGCGCTCCGGCAATCGGGGTGGCCGGTGCCTACGGAATGGCCCTCGGTGCCCTGGCAATCAAAACCGGTACCATCCAGGAATTCCGGGACAGGCTCCAGGAAGTCAGCCGGACCCTGAGGAGCACCAGGCCCACTGCCAAAAACCTCTTCATTGCGCTGGACAGGATGGATGCCGCAGCCGCTTCCGGGAAGGATGTCACACGCACGAAGGCAGCCCTGATAGACGAGGCAATCAGCATCCACGCCGGGGAAGCAGAGGCCACCGAAAGCCTGAGTCGGCTCGGTGCCGACCTTATCGAGAGTGGCTTCACGATCCTGACCCACTGCAATACCGGCCCGCTGGCGACCACCGGCTACGGCACCGCGCTGGGCGTCATACTATATGCCCACGAGCAGGGCAAAAAGGTCCGGGTACTGGCCGACGAGACCCGTCCGCTGCTCCAGGGGGCACGCCTCACCTGCTGGGAGCTGCAGAAGGCCGGTATCCCGGTAACCCTGATTACCGACTCCATGGCAGGCCATTTTCTGAGTAAGGGGAGTGTCGACTGCGTGATTGTGGGGGCGGACAGGATTGCCGCCAACGGGGACACTGCCAACAAGATTGGCACCTACACCGTGGCGGTACTGGCGAAAGAGAACGGCGTGCCTTTCTACGTGGCCGCACCAACGACCACGATCGACGTGTCGCTGGCCTCCGGTGACGAAATCCCGATAGAGGAGCGAAGTCCGGACGAGGTCACGGGCTTTCACGGTGTCCGCACCGCCCCGCAGGACTGTCAGGCCGCCAACCCCGCCTTCGACGTCACCCCGCACACTTACATCACCGCCATCATCACCGAGCGTGGTATAATACGGGAACCTTACCAAGAGGGGATTGGGGGAGTGCTCTAACCAAGGAGGGCAGTCACAGTACCGTGAGTAGATATCATCAAACAGCGGAAGACTTACAGGCACACTTGGGGGACCAAATTCAGTTCATGGTTGAGTCTGCCAAGTCCTATGACCAAGGGTTTGAGGGAGAGGCAAAGAGACTAGCAACTGCAATTAGGGTCTTGGTGCATGACACTACTCAATCTAATGCTCTCCTCACTCAGCTGGGAAGGATAAAAGAGACTCTTTTCTATGACTCAGCCACCGACTTTGACCCGAACAATCTCACATCCAGCAACTGCCTGACAACGATCAAGGTCGGTAAGCGGGAAGGTGAAGAACAAGTCGGCGCTGAGTATGTTGCCCTACTTGACAGAGTGCACAGCGGACGATCCACTACAAAGAGAGTTGGTTTCGAAAGATGGTGGAGAAGGTCCATCATTTACCGAGACCTGCCGGGCCGCGAATTCTCGCGAAGAGATCTAGTGCGGGCCGTGGCCGACCAGGATGGCGGGGTCCATGTTGACCCGGTGTTACAGGCAGAGTACGCTGACCTCTCGAGGTTCAACTCCTTAGGATGGAAGTTGGTAGTCAATGATGAGCCGAAAGACTTCAATAACAACCCTGTACCCCCAAGCATTCGACAGATTGCCCATGAAGTGTTAAAGACCGTGAAGGATATCTCACTCCAACTGTTTCCCAATGATGATCCAGTGTTCAAAGTCTTTCGCACATACGAGGAGCATTGCGCGGCGTTGACCCTTTAGTTAATAGCAGGATACGGAGGTAAACCAACCAAATGCCACAAGTCAGAACAGCCGTTATCGGGGGGAGCGGGCTTTACCATATCCCCGGTATCGAGGACATAGAAGAGGTCAGTATTGACACCCCGTTCGGGAAACCGAGTGACAGCATAATCGTCGGCAAGCTGGAGGGGGTCGGTATAGCCTTTCTGCCCCGGCACGGTCGGGGGCATCACATCTCACCCGCAGAGATACCCCAGCGGGCCAACATCTACGCCCTGAAGTCGCTCGGCGTGGAGCACATCATCGCCGTCAACGCATGTGGCAGCTTCAAGGAAGAACTCAAGCCCGGTGACCTCGTTATCCCGGACCAGTTCATAGACCGCACCAAAGGGCGTGTCAGTACCTTCTTCACCGATGGCATTGTCGGACACATCCTTCTCAACGAACCCTTCTGCCCGGTACTCAGCCGGGTGCTCTTTGACACTTCCAGAGAAGTCGGGGCCAGTGTCCACCAGGGCGGGACTTTCGTCACCATGGAAGGCCCGGCGTTCTCAACCAGGGCGGAATCGCTGCTGCACAAGTCCTGGGGCGCGGACATCATCGGCATGACGGCTGCCCCCGAAGCCAAGCTGGCGCGTGAGGCCGAAATCTGTTACGCCAGTATCGCCGGTGTCACCGACTACGACTGCTGGCAGGAAGACGACGACCCAACCCCGATAGACGTTATCGTTGCTACCCTGCAGCAGAATACGGATACAATCAGGGAAATCATCAAGAGGGCTATCATCCGTGTGCCTGAGGAGCGCAACTGTGCCTGTGCCATCGCCCTCCGGACCGCCATTGTCACTTCCCCCGATGCAATCCCGCCCGAGACCAGGAAGAAGCTGGACCTGATTATCGGTAAATACATATCCTGAGGAGAGGGTTAGAAAAACCATGCCCAGCATAGAATTCGGCTGCTTGCCCACCGCTATCGGCAGTATGCCCCAGACCGACCCGCAGGGGGCCTGCGCACAGGTGGTCCATTACCTGAAGGACATCCCCGCCTGGCCACAACTGCCGAGGCGCTCCTTCCGTGAGAACATGTATGCCCAGTACAGCCAGGGCTTCCCCGGACTGGTGATAGAAAACGACCGTATCTACGTTAGCCGGGCACGAGCACAGGAAGAAACGGAGCAGTTCTACACTGATTACCTGGCCAACGATTTCTACAAGTACTCCCTCGGCGCCGAGTATGCTGCCGGACTGCATACATTCCTCAACTGGGAAAACCTTTCCCCCTGGGCAGTTAAGGGGCAGGTTACCGGACCGGTCACCTGGGGGATGACGGTCACCGACGAAGAACGCAAGGCCATAATCTATGACGACACTCTCCGTGATGTCGTTCCAAAGTTGCTCCGGATGAAAGCTAGCTGGCAGGAGAAAGCCCTGAGCCAGGTCTCGAAGAACACGATAGTCTTCCTCGATGAGCCGTACATGGCCGCTTTCGGGTCGATCGGCCTGCTCCTGGACCGGAACGAAATCATCAGCCTCCTTGACGAGGTCTTCGAGGGTATCAGCGGAACCAAGGGAATCCACTGCTGCGGCAATACCGACTGGTCGGTCCTGCTCAAGACCACCACCGACATCATCAGCTTTGATACCTACGGCTACGCCGAGTCCTTGAGTCTATATCCCGTCGAGGTCAGGGAGTTCCTCGGCAGGAACGGCACCATTGCCTGGGGGATTGTCCCCAATGAACCTGAAGCACTGGCCAGGGAGACAGTCGCCAGCCTGAAAGACCGCCTCGAGGAGGCAATGGCGCCCTTCACCAGGAACGGTATCCCCTTCCGGCAGTTAATCCGGCAGGGCCTGCTCACGCCCAGCTGTACACTCACTTCCCTGGATACGGAAGAAGCCGCCGGTCGCGCCCTGGAACTACTGGCAGACCTCTCGGCAAGGATAAGGCAGCAGTACGGGTAAAAGTAGCAGCGGACTGACTCAGCAGGAGGAAGGCGGAGTAGACATTGGCACGGATAGCCGATACTATTCAAGAAGCAGTGCATATCCGGGGAAGTGAATACCACTGAATATGGGAACCGGAGATTGCTTTACTGCGTTCGCAATGACGGGGAATTGGTGCCACCGCACGTCATTATGAGGAGCGCTAGCTATGCGCTGCCGGTAACAGCGGCACGGAATCTGATACTCCCCCCGCCGCGCGTCCCCGGTTAGGAAGTGTTTGCCAACATGTGGTAAACTATTTTCTTGGCGCCTACCGTCGATATTCGGGAAATAATGATACGGCGCTATATTACCACGCTGGTTCTTAAGTACAGGAGGAGTGACTGATGGCATCTACCAAGAACTACGACATCAAGGACCTCACGCTGGCTGAGGCCGGTCGGCGGAAGGTAGTCTGGGCATCCCGGGAGATGCCGGTAATGAAGCTGATTCAGGAGCGGTTTGCCGCAGAAAAACCACTATCCGGCATCCGCATAGCTGGCTGCCTGCACATAACTACGGAAACAGCGAACCTGGCGCTGGCTCTCCAGGCCGGGGGTGCCGACCTCGTGCTGTGTGCCTCCAACCCCCTCAGCACCCAGGACGATGCTGCTGCCGCCCTGGTGGACTACGGAATACCCACGAACGCAATCAAAGGAGAGGACGCGGTGACCTATTACGAACACATCAACACCGCCCTCGACCAGAAACCCCATATCACCATCGATGACGGCGCAGACCTGGTGACCACGCTCCATACCAAGCGTGAAGACCTCATAGAGAACATCATAGGCGGCACTGAGGAGACCACCACCGGCGTCATCCGGCTGCGCAGTCTGGAGAAATCCGGCGGACTCAGGTATCCCATAATCGCCGTGAATGACGCCCAGACCAAGTACCTCTTCGATAACCGCTACGGCACCGGACAGAGTACCATCGACGGCATCACGCGGGCCACCAATATCCTCTGGGCTGGCAAGAAGGTGGTGGTCTGCGGATACGGCTGGTGCGGGCATGGCATTGCCATGAGGGCACAGGGATTGGGGTCCCAGGTCATCATCACCGAGGTAGAACCGGTACGTGCCCTGGAGGCCGTCATGGACGGCTACCAGGTTATGCCCCTCTCCGAGGCAGCCAGGGTAGGCGACATCTTCATAACCATCAGCGGGGACAAGAACGTCATTGATACACCGCATCTCCAGGCAATGAAAGACGGCGCAATTCTGGCCAACAGTGGGCATTTCAATGTGGAAATCAATATCCCTGCTCTGGAGAACCTGTCCAGTGGACGAAGGGAGGTGCGACCCTTCGTGGAGGAGTACTCTCTCTGTGATGGCCGCCGGATATTTCTGCTGGGTGAAGGCAGGCTGATTAACCTGGCCGCCGCCGAGGGGCACCCGGCCAGCGTAATGGATATGAGCTTTGCTAACCAGGCGCTCTGCATGGAATACCTGGTGAAGAACCGGGGGAAGCTCAAGACTGAAGTCTACCCCGTCCCGGTGGAGATTGACAGGCAAGTTGCCAGATTGAAGCTGGACGCCATGGGAATCAGCATTGACACACTGACGCCGGAACAGGAGAAATACCTCAATAGCTGGCGTGAGGGGACGTAGGAAAGGAGGAACAATGCCTACCAGTTTCAGCGAATCACCAAGGTATCTGCTTACTTCGGAATCGGTTACCGAAGGGCATCCCGATAAGCTGTGTGACCAGATATCGGACGCCATTCTGGATGCAGTAATGACCGAGGACCCCAACGGCCGTGTGGCCTGCGAAGTGGCCTGCACCACCGGCCTGGTCCTGGTCCTGGGAGAGATGACCACGACCTGCTATGTGGACGTACCCCATGTGGTGCGCGATGTCGTCAGAGACATCGGCTACACGAACCCCAACTACGGATTTGACTGCCAGTCCTGCGGGGTTATGGTGTCGATTACGGAGCAGTCGGCTGATATTGACCGGGGCGTGAGCAAGTCTCGTGAGGCCAAAGAGGGCACTTCGGATACCGACCCGCTGGACGAGACCGGTGCCGGTGACCAGGGGATGATGGTCGGCTTCGCCTGCAACGAAACACCGGAGATGATGCCTCTACCTATCGCCCTTTCACACAAGCTATGCCGGCGTCTCGCTCAAGTACGGAAGGATGGCACCCTTCCATATCTCAGGCCCGACGGCAAGTCGCAGGTGACCGTGGAATACAGCATGGGAGTGCCTAGGCGGGTTACCAGCGTGGTCATCGCCGCCCAGCATGACGATGACGTCAGCACGGAGCAGATGGAGAAGGATATCATTGAAAAAGTAGTCAAGGCGATTGTTCCTTCTTCCTTGATAGACGCTGAGACCAGGTTCTTCGTCAATGGTACCGGTCGTTTCGTCATCGGTGGCCCCGTGTCCGACACGGGCTTCACCGGCCGCAAGATTCTGGTGGATACCTACGGTGGCCTTGCTCGCCACGGTGGCGGGGCATTCTCCGGTAAAGACCCCACCAAGGTCGACCGCTCGGCGGCTTACATGGCCAGGTATATTGCCAGGAACATGGTTGCCGCCGGACTGGCGGACCGTATCGAAATCCAGATTTCCTATGTTATCGGCGTGGCCCACCCCCTGTCGGTGGCAGTGGAGACATTCGGTACCGGCAAGGTCGATACCAGCGTCATCGACGGACTCATTGAAAAGCACTTCGACCTCAGGCCGGCAGCCATTATTCGTAGATTCGACCTGCGCCGCCCCATCTACCGGCAGCTGGCCGCCTACGGGCACTTCGGCCGGGACGATCTTGACATCCCCTGGGAAAAGACGGACAAGGCGGACATCCTCAGGAAAGAGGCGCTGGGGTAAGCAGCCCGTCGTATTCCGGAACAGCTTCGGATTGAGATTGCTTCGTCGCCGGGCCGATGAAACGTCGGCACATTCCTCGTAATGACTTAGAGTGTTTTCGGGAAAGGTAAGCCGTCATTGCGAGCGTAGCTAAACAATCTAATGAATGGACGACCGAGAACCCCACGCGGTCACGGCAGCGAGACCTGCATATTGTCATCACCCGCGATATGGACTACCGGGACGTCACCTTGGTGGTATAATCGAATTCAGGGAACGGGGTTCACCTTAAAAGTATAATAACGTTCCTTTTCCCCTGCAATTGCACGTATTGACAACAGCCCTCCAAAGGATTATAGTCTACATGCCCGTACACTACCGATACGTACACTACCAATACACATCCGCACTGGACCTCAATACAAGTAACTAATCCTTGAGGGAGGTGGGTGGTGGAAGATGACAAGGGGCACCGGAATCGTCAGACAATATGGCGGTGACGGGTGCCCTTTTGATATTGGAGAGCGTTTCGCTCCCTAATCAAGCATTCGGGGGCGAGCGATATGGAGTATGAGGAACCACCACAGATGCCAAGCGAAGAACTAACGGCATGGTGGGGAACACGATAGCAGTATGACGCAGAGAGAAGCCACATAGAGAGTGACCCCTAATGCCCAATGGTACGGGTCCCTCAGTCGAGGAGGCCTACGATGAAGCGAATACGGAGTTCCGCCCGTCGCCTCTCTCACGCCGGCGTCTACCTGAAGCCCCTCGTCTCAGTATGGCTTCTCCTGGCACCTGTTACCTCACTCGCCTGCGCACCCGCACCACCCCCACCACCACCTGCACCGGAGGCCGGTGTTGAAGCCAGCGTGACCACCGGGGAGGCCCCCCTCACGGTGGTCTTCACCAACAGGTCCGTGAATGCCGATGAGTTCCGGTGGGACTATGGCGATGGGACTACGGGGACGACTGGCGCAGTGGTGGAACCCGGCACTCACGAATACACAGAAGCCGGGACGCACACGGTGACCCTGACGGCCACCCAGGAAGGAGAGCCGCCACTCACCAGCACGGCAACGGCTACCGTTACCGTGAAGCACGGACTTCCGGACCGTCTGATTCTAGCACCGGAGACAGTAGAGCTGAGCATCGGCCAGACCCAGGAGTTCAGCACCGAGGTCTTCGACGCCTACGGCAACGAGATTCTTGATGCCGAACTCTCCTGGGATGTGGCCGCCGAGGCCGGTACGATAACAGATGACGACGTACTCACTGCGGGGACAAAGGCAGGTACCTTCGAGGAAGCGGTAGTGGTCACAGTGACAAGAGACGGGGATTCTCTCACAGCCACGGCTTCCGTGAAAGTGAACCCCGGTCCGCTGGACGCGGTCAGGACTTCATCGATACAACTCGGTGCCGGGCAGAGCAATGGGTTTAACGCCACCGCCACGGACCAGCATGGCAACCGCCTGACCGGCGTGGATATGGCGTGGACCGTAACCAACAGGACAGCGGGTTCCGTCACCTCGGGAGGTAGTTTCACGGCCGGTACGGTGCCGGGAACCTACTCCGGTGCGGTCAAGGTTACGGCTACCCAGGGGGGAATAACCAAGACTGCATCCGCAGGAGTCACCGTCACCGCAGGGCCGCTCGCAGAGGTGTTCATCGCACCCACCCGAGCAGAGACTGGCATGGAGATGACCCAGCAGTTCGTGGCCGCGGGGGCAGACCAGTACGGCAATCGTATCTCCGGACTGAGCCTCACCTGGAGTGTGGAGAACGGCGCGGGCACCATTGATGAGAATGGTCTCTTCACCGCCGGCACAACGCCCGGGGACTACGCAGGTGCCTTGAAAGCAGAAGCCACCAGCGGAGGTACCACCAAGTCCGCTACCGCTGACGTGACAGTAGAGCCGGACCGCATCATCTTCCTGTCTGACCAGAACGATGACCAGTGGGACCTCTACATCATCGAAGCCGACGGCGGCAACCAGGAGCGGCTCACCACAAGCGGCGTGAAGCTAGGTCATTACGACCTGTCTCCTGACGGAAGGCGTGTCATCTTCAACATCGATGAAGACATCTACACAGTCAACGATGACGGGACCTGGTGGACTACGCTTCTTTCCGGACGGCAGGCATACGAACCCGCATGGTCGCCCGACGGCAGCAAGATCGCCTTTCAGTCCTGGGAACACGACCCGTCCGAGATCTACGTGATGGACGTGGACGGAGGGAACCTTGTCCGGCTGACGGACAACTCCGCTTACGACGACTACCCCGCCTGGTCGCCCGATGGGAGCAGCATAGCCTTCGTGTCTGATCGAGCCGGAGGAACCTTTCAGGTCTACGTAATGAACGCCGACGGCACCGACCAGCGCCGCCTGACATTCCACAACGAGATGGACCTTTTCCCAGCCTGGTCCCCTGACGGCACTGAGATAGTCTTCCAGTCTGACCGCGAACTCAGGGCCATATGGATCATGAACGCCGACGGCACTGGCCAGCGCCGGCTGACGCCGTCCACCTACACCACCAGCTCTCCCACGTGGTCGCCGGACGGCACGAAGATCCTCTTCCACTCATTCAAGGACTCAGACACGGGCGAAGTCTACGTCATGGACCGGGACGGCAGCAACATGGTCCGCCTGACCGACAACTCGGCTAATGACTACATACCGAGGTGGATTCCGCGAAAGAGGGGTGTGGAAGTCACCGGGGCCTCGCTGGCCATTCCCGGCGGCAGCACCGGCCAGGCCTTGACGACCCAGGAGGTGACTGCTCGGGCCCGTGACGCCGTGGTCCGTATCGAGACCGACCTCGGCTCGGGGTCGGGGTTCGTCATCGGCTCCGACGGCCTGATTCTCACCAGCAACCACGTGATAAAGGACGCCGAAGAGATAACAGTCTACTTTGATGATGGCAGTAGCTATACCGGCACTGTCGAGGCAAGAGACCTTGTGCGGGACCTGGCGCTGGTCAGAATCGAGGCTACGGGGCTTTCCTACTTGGAGATGGGAGGCCTCAGTGAGGTAGGTCTTGGGCAGCAGGTGCTGGTGTTCGGCTATCCTCTGGGAAACGAGAATGTCTCCGTCACCAGCGGCCTTGTTTCCGCAATCGAATTCGACAGCGGCAGGAACATCACCTGGGTACAGACGGACTCGGCGATTAACCCGGGCAACAGCGGTGGGCCGATGTTGAACCTCCAGGGCACGGTCATTGGCATCGTCTCCGCCAAGATGGTCGGCGTTGCCGTAGAGGGTATGGGCTTCGCCATTTCGGTCGGCACGGTGAACATGTACCTCCCGCGGTTGGAAGCCGGGGAGACAATCGCTATATACTAGATGTGAAACGGTGGTGTGCCATCGCGGTCTTCTCCGATGACGAGTGGACAAGCTTTTGCGGGGTCATCGGGAATCCATCGTGGACCAGCGACCCGCGGTTTGCCACCTTCCCGGGCAGGAAAGAACACGAGGATGAGATGGAACGACTGGTGGAGGAGTGGACCACGGACCAATTAGCAGAACAGGTGATGACGATGATGCAGGCGGCCGGTGTAGCCGCAGGGGTTGTTGCTAACGCTGAGGACTTGCTGGAGCGTGACCCTCATCTGAAATACCGCGGCTTCTTCCACACACTGGAACACCCCGAGGTTGGCGAATATCGAACATCCAGACCCGCGTTTATGCTGTCCAGAAAGCCCTGCGAGGTGAAGCGAGCCCCTTTGCTGGGAGAGCATAACGAGTGTGCCCTCAAGGAGATTCTCGGCATGTCGGACGAAGACATCGCTCAACTGGTAATAGATGGTGCGATTGAGTAGAAAGAAGTTTATCTCTAACCAGATTACCGGAACGGCAGCTTCTCCAGTCCGGCAACCTCTCGCATCAAGTTGATATAGTAGCAATAATTCTCAAAGGTTACATCCGGTGGTACCAGGTGGTCAACACTCGGGAAGTAGCCACCTTGCTCAAGGAGGTACGGTACCTTGTAGAAGACTTCCTCCCGGATTGCTTCCCTCCCCTTGAGAAGGGCTCGCTTGTCAACGGCGCCACCAAGTATCAGGTCCTTGCCGTACTGTTTTCTGAGGGCAACGGCATCGTTGCCTGCGGCCACCTCCAGCGGCCAGATGTAGTTGATGCCGCTCTCCAGCCACAGAGACAACAGCTCATTCACGTTACCGTCGCTGTCAACATGGTGAAGCTCTCACTCACGAGAAAGCTCATACTACCCCCGTCTTTCTCACCCGGTTGCCTGTATCTCCTCGGTTGCACCTGGTCGACGTGATGGTCACAGCTACCTGTCTGATACTGGAAGACGTGCTGCTGGTTCCTACCTGCCAGGGCTCGGTAGGGATTTGACTCGGGCAGTGCTGGTATGAGATTATCATCCCAATAATCTCATACCTGACGCTATGGTATGCTTTCTCTGTTGCTAAGGTATGGAGTGATTCCTCTGATGGTGAGGGTGCATGCTTGCGGGTTGAAATGGCAAGTGCTGAACCAGATGAGGCTGGAGATTGAGTATCCCTGATTTTTCCCAGAGTGGCATTGAGTGAGGGCGATGAGGAGAGCTTCAACAGAGTCATGTCGGTTCACCTCCTGCTGCCTGGTTCAGGCTGAGAAGGCATAAAGGAGGAATTACAATGACCCAGATGGGGTTCTATTTCGATCAAACGCGGTGCACGGGCTGCTACGCCTGTGCTGTGGCCTGCAAAGACTGGCACGATATCGACGCCGGGCCAGCCAAATGGCTGCGGGTGCAGACTATTGAGGAGGGCAAGTTCCCCGATGTCTTCGTTGCATATCTGGTCTCGCTGTGCTACCAGTGTGCTGACCCGCCCTGCATCAAGGCCTGCCCGGCGGACGCTATCAGCAAACGAGAGTCTGACGGCATCGTAGTGGTTGACCGGGAACAGTGTATGGGCAACAAGCAGTGTAACACCCTCTGCCTCAATGCTTGTCCCTGGGATACACCGCAGTTCGGTCCTGAAGAGGATGCCAGGATGCAGAAGTGCGACCTCTGCTTGGAGCGGTTGGAGCAGGGCAAGCAGACCATCTGTGTCGAGGCCTGCCCGATGTACGCCCTGGACGTGGGTCCCCTGGATGAGCTGAAGGCCAGGTACGGCGAGGTTGTAGAGGCCGAAGGCTTTAAGTACTCGGAAAGGTTCAAGCCATCGGTAATATTCAAGCCCAAACCGAGGGGTTAAGTCGACAGCATAGGGAACCACACATCGGCCGCGTCAGAACGTACGTTTCATGGCGGAAGCCCTCCGGCAGACTTGTAACACAGGTAAACCCGCACTAACACAGCGTTGTGCACACCCGTACCAGTTGAAGGTTGAGAAACAGATAGATTGGCAGACAGCACATCCATTGACTACGAATAAGCAATGACATAGAGTGTTCTAGGGAAAGGTACGTCGTCATTGCGAGCGAACCTGCTGGCAAAGTCAGCAGGCCGAAGCCGAAGCAATATACTGAATGGACGACCGACAACCACGCGGTCACGGCAACGAGACCTGCATATTGTCATCACCCGCGACAGGGGCTACGGGAAAGGCACTTTAGTGGTATAATCGAATTTCAGGGGACGGGGTTACCTCTCTGGAGAAGCGACATCATCTGTGGGGATTCTGTGTCTCCTCGCTCCGCTCGGAGTCCCGGTCTGTGTCTCCTCGCTCCGCTCGGAGCCCCGGCTCAGTATGACAGAAACGGTCAACGGAGGGACATGAAACCGGTAGAAAGCCCCATCAAGTTCGGCACCGACGGCTGGCGGGGAGTCATCGCCGAGGACTTCACCTTTGACAACGTTCGCTTCTGTGCGCAGGGTGTTGCCGACTACTTCAGGCAGGCGGGACTGGAGGGCCAGGGGCTGGTCATCGGTTACGACACCCGTTTTGCCTCGGAGGACTTCGCCGCCGCCGCCGCCGAGGTCATAGCCGGCAACGGGATAAAGGTCTTCCTGTCTTCCCGGTCGACCCCGACCCCGGTGGTCAGCTTCGGTGTTACCGACAAGCAAACTGCCGGCGCAATCATGATTACCGCCAGCCACAACCCGGCAAGATGGAACGGATTCAAGTTGCGGGTTGCCGGCGGCATCAGCGCTCCCTCGGAAGTTATCTCCGAAGTGGAAAAGTACGTCTCCCGCGCCTGCAACACCGGAAAGACCGAGAAGATGCTTCTCGAGCAGGCCGTGGAGCGTGGGCTTGTAGAGTATTCTGACCTGACTTCCGTTTACATGGAGCGGGCAACCGGGTTCGTTGACCTGGATAAGGTCCGCCGGGCGAAGCTCAAGGTCATTGTCGACCCGATGTACGGGGCCGGTGCCGGCTACCTCAAGACACTTCTTGCCGGAGGCACTATTGATGTAACCGAAATCAACGGCGAAAACAACCCTGCCTTCCCCGGGATAAACCCCGAGCCGATTGAAGTCAACCTGGAGAAGCTGTCCACTACCGTCAGGGAGCAGGGAGCCGATGTCGGCCTGGCCTTGGACGGCGATGCCGACCGTATCGGCATAATCGATGAAAACGGGGCGTTTCTTACCCAGCTCCAGGTATTTGCCCTGCTCTGCCTCTATCTGCTGGAGATACGCGGTGAGCGAGGACCGATAGTAAAGACAATCACCACCACCAGCATGGTCGACCGCCTCGGCGAGATATACCAGGTTCCGGTTTATGAAACGTCGGTCGGGTTCAAATACGTTGCCCCGATAATGGTTGCCGAGAACGCACTCATTGGCGGAGAGGAAAGTGGCGGTTACGGTTTCCGGGGACATATTCCGGAGCGGGACGCCGTTCCTGCCAGCCTCTACTTCCTGGATTTCATGGTCAGAACGGGCAAGACCCCATCGCAACTCCTCGCGGACCTGTACCGCAGAGTGGGACCACACCACTACCATCGCATGGATGTCCACTTCCCGGAGAACGAGCGCCAGAGGATGACCGACCATATCCAGAACAGCTTCCCGGAAGCTATTGAAGGTGTGCCGGTGGTGAAAACGGATACTCATGATGGTTTCCGCTTCACCCTGGAAGACGGGACCTGGTTGCTGGTCCGGTTCTCCGGCACCGAACCCATGCTCCGCGTTTATGCCGAAAGTAACAGCATGTCCTGCGTGGAAAGGCTGCTTGAGGAAGGCAAGAAACTGGCCGGACTCTGAAACCAGGCCGGAGCCGATGTGCGGTTCCCGTAGAAGGGGGGCAGGTGAACATGGAGGAAAAGCTACCTCGCAAGATAGAGAAGCCCTGGGGGTACGAGCTGCTCTGGGCGCATACCCCGAAGTACGTCGGCAAGATAATATTTGTCAAAAAGGGACACCGGCTAAGCCTCCAGTACCACGAGCGCAAGGACGAGACTATGTACGTGTATTCCGGAAAGGCCCGGATTGAAATCAGTGATGAGCAGAGTGCTCCGGTATCAACTGTTTTTCAGTCCGGCCAGGCCATCCGGCTCGTTCCGTTTACCCGGCATCGAGTAGAGGCTCTGGAGGATACGACGATTCTGGAGGTCTCCACCCCGGAGCTGGAGGACGTGGTACGGCTGAGTGATGATTACGGGCGAACCAATAATACTTGACAAGCATATACAGTATTTGATATATTAGTAGATTGTTGACTATGCCTCACAAGGTTTCTACCTTTATTACACAATTACCTGTTTTTCCTAGTCGCTGCTTTGGGATTCGTCTACGGTAAAGCATCGTTTCTGCATGCCTTCATAGTACGTTAAGTTTGAGGTGGTATCTATGTCATTGGTTGACACCGAGAAGGGCCTGTACCCTGTCGCCAGGAAATCCTATGCCAGACTACCCCAGATTATCGAAGTGCCCAATCTGATTGAAGTACAACTGGACTCTTTCCGCTGGTTCCAGGAAGAGGGGCTCAGACAGGTGCTGGAAGAAGTATCCCCGATACGGGACTTCACCGGCAACAGGCTCGAACTGAGCTTCCTCGGCTATGAGTTCCGCGAACCACGTTACCCCGAACACGAATGCCTTCAGAGGGACAAGACTTATTCGGCCCCTCTCTATGTCCAGACAAGGCTGCTAATCAAGGGGACGGGAGAAATAAAGGAACAGGACCTCTTCCTCGGTGATATCCACCTGATGACTGCCAGGGGTACCTTCATTACCAGTGGGGCGGAACGGGTGGTAGTCAGCCAGTTGCTCCGCTCTCCGGGTGTTTACTTCACGGTTGAAGAGGATGTCTCCAGCGGACGGGGACTTTGCCATGCCAAGCTAATCTCAAATCGT
Source organism: Dehalococcoidales bacterium (assembly GCA_016783135.1). Classification (GTDB taxonomy): domain Bacteria; phylum Chloroflexota; class Dehalococcoidia; order Dehalococcoidales; family Fen-1064; genus DUES01. Next base: position 17,930 of record JADHXC010000042.1, read on the forward strand.
GGGGCCTGGCTCGAGTTTGATACCAGCCATTCCAACATCATTTCCGCAAAGATAAACGGCAAACGGAAGATACCGGTTACCACACTGCTGCGTGCTATCGGCTACAGTAGCGATGATGAGCTCCTGAGCCTGTTTACCGAAGAAGATAGCTCTCCCGACCACCAGTATATCCAGTCGACCCTGGAGCGTGAACCTGGTATTCGGGACCAGTCTGAGGCAATGATTGACATCTACCGCAAGCTGCGCCCCGGTGACCCGCCTAATCTTGATAACGCCAGGAAGCTGATAACCAGCCAGCTTTTTGACTCCCAGCACTATGACTTGGGGGTCGTAGGCCGCTACAAGATGAACAAGCGGCTGGGATTGGATATACCGGAGAGCCAGCGAGCGCTGACCAAGGAGGATATGGTCGAGATTGTAAGACATATCATCATGGTCAACAATGGTGATGATACCCCGGATGACATAGACCATCTGGGGAACCGGCGCACTCGCACAGTTGGTGAGCTGATACAGAACCAGTTCCGCATCGGGCTGATGCGTCTGGAGCGGGTAGCCAGGGAACGAATGAGTACCATTCCCACGGAAGCTGCCGTTCCCAGTGCCCTGATAAACACCCGTCCGGTGATGGCTGCAATCAGGGAGTTCTTCAGTAGCTCACAGCTTTCCCAGTTCATGCAGCAGACCAACCCCCTTGATGAACTGACCCACAAGAGACGCCTGTCAGCGATGGGACCGGGAGGGCTGTCACGTGAGCGCGCCGGCTTTGAAGCCCGCGATGTCCACTACTCACACTACGGCAGAATCTGTCCCATCGAGACGCCGGAGGGACCGAACGTTGGCCTGATTGGCTCGCTGGCGACCTACAGTCGGATAAATAAATACGGGTTTATTGAAACACCGTACCGCAAGGTTGTCCGCGAGATAAGCAACACCGATAAGCAACTGGTGGGCAAGACTGCTCGTGAGGACGTACTCCATGATAACGGTAATATCCTGGTAGCAGAAGGTACCACTATCAGCGAAAAGCAGGTTGTCGAGTTACGCGGTCTTTCCCCCAGGGACATAAAAATCATACCATTTGTTTCCGGCGAGATTGTCTACATGACCGCCGATGTGGAGGATAAGTACACTATCGCACAGGCTGATATCCGGCTGAACGAAAACAATGAACTTGTTGACAAAAGGATGGAGGCCAAGCTTGCCGGTAATTACCTGCGAGAAGCGCCGGAAAAAATTGACTTCATGGACGTTTCGTCCAAGCAGGTATTCAGCGTCTCGGCAGCGCTGATACCGTTCCTGGAACACGATGATGCCAACCGTGCCCTGATGGGCTCCAACATGCAACGGCAGGCTGTGCCCTTACTACGCCCATCAGCACCGATTGTAGCCACCGGTATGGAGGCCGAGGCTGCCAAGCATAGCGGCCAGGTATTGCTGGCCACGAATGCGGGTGTGGTTACGTCGGTCACCAGTTCGGAGATAGTAATCACCAGGGATGATGGCGGCGAGGACCACTATCCGCTGCTCAAGTTTGTTCGCACTAACCAGGGGACCTGCATCAACCAACGCCCGATAGTGGGCAAGGGCGACCGCGTGAAGCCGGGGCAGGTGCTGGTGGACAGTTCATCCACGGAGCAGGGTGAGCTTGCCCTTGGCCAGAACCTGCTCTGCGCCTTTATGGTCTGGGAAGGCTATAACTTCGAGGATGCTATCGTAATCAGCAACCGTCTGGTTGAGAAGGACACTTTCACCTCCATCCACATTGAGAAATACGAAGTAGAAGCCCGGGACACCAAGCTGGGACCTGAAGAGATAACGCGGGACATCCCTAACGTGGGCGAAGAAAGCCTGCGGGAACTGGACGAAGACGGCATTATCCGCATCGGGGCCAAGGTAGGCCCGGATGACATACTGGTCGGTAAGATTACACCCAAGGGTGAGACCGAACTCTCCGCTGAAGAGAAACTCCTCCGCGCCATATTCGGGGAGAAAGCCCGCGAGGTGAAGGATACTTCCCTGCGGGTGCCTCACGGCGAGCAGGGGAAAATAGTCAATGTCAAGGTCTTTACCGGTGATGACCTGCCCGCCGGCGTCAACCAGTGGGTGCAGGTCTGGGTAGCACAGAAGAGGGCGGTTTCCGTGGGTGACAAGATGGCAGGGAGGCACGGCAACAAAGGCGTGGTTTCTATTATTGCCCCTGTTGAAGATATGCCGTTTCTTCCTGACGGCACACCGGTAGACATTATTCTTAACCCCATCGGCGTTCCGGGTCGGATGAACATCGGCCAGGTCCTGGAGACCCATCTGGGCTGGATTGCCCAGATTCTGGGCTTTAAGGTACTCACACCAGTCTTTGACGGCGCCGATGCTGTTGACATTGAGGACGCTATGGCCCGGGCATGGTTTGCCCAGAGGGCAGGAGTGGTTGACCCTGACCCGGGCAATGGCAGCACCCCTATAAAAACAGAACAGGCTATTGCATGGGTGGCCAGCAAGGGCTACGACGGCAAGAAGGCCTTTGGTGACGGCTATCGCGGAGTTGCCAAGGAGGTCTGCCTGCGCCTATGGCTGGAAGAACAGGGTATCCAGAGCGGGAAACTCAAGCTAAAGAAGCTCGAGGAGGCCGTGCGTAAGGTTAATGAGGAGACAGGCCAGATTCCGCCCACTCTGGGCAAGGTCATCCTGCATGACGGCCGCACTGGTGCACCGTTTGACCGACCGATAACGGTGGGAACCACCTACATTATGAAGCTTAACCATCTGGTTGAGGATAAAGTCCATGCGCGTTCCACGGGACCATACTCTCTGATAAGCCAGCAGCCCCTCGGTGGGAAAGCCCAGTTCGGTGGCCAGCGCTTCGGCGAGATGGAGGTATGGACTCTGGAGGCTTACGGCGCCGCTCACAACCTCCAGGAAATGCTCACTATAAAGTCGGACGACGTAAGCGGCCGTACCAAAGCCTATGAAGCGATTGTTAAGAATGAGGATATCCTCCAGCCAAGCGTACCGGAATCCTTCAAGGTGCTGGTCAAAGAACTGCAGAGCCTGGGGTTGGCCATTGAGGTGGTGAATGAGGAAGATAGAATGGCCCTTACCAGGAGTGCTACCGACGAAGAACCCCTGCCGGAAGTGGAGTTGGCCCCCAGGGAAGAGATAAGTGCTGTGACCGAGACCACCGGATTATCCGTGCTCGAGGAGGAGTCCACTGCTGAAGAGGAGACCGCCACCGTTGCGGTCATACCTGAGGCGGCTGCACCGGAGATAGAGCCTGAGGCTGAAGAGGAAACCGCCACCGTTGCGGTCATACCTGAGGCGGCTGCACCGGAGATAGAGCCTGAGGCTGAAGAGGAAACCGCCACCGTTGCGGTCATACCTGAGGCGGCTGCACCGGAGATAGAGCCTGAGGCTGAAGAGG
>JADHXC010000087.1 GCA_016783135.1 Dehalococcoidales bacterium
CTTCACGCCGGTTGGGGTCGTCGGTCGGCTCGGTCCGGGGCGCCATCTCCCAGACATTCTGCGGCAGGTAGCTGAGGAATCGCCGGACCATGGCGAGGGCTTCCTGCTCGTTCCCGGCAACGTTGTCGATAGTACCGCTGTTCGTCTGGATTATATCGTTGCCGAGGTCTTCCTTGACTATATCATAACCCAGCGCTGCCCTGACCACCCCGGGTCCGGCAACGAATACCTGGCTGGTATCCCTGACCATCAGGTTGAAGTGTGCCATGCAGGCCTCCACAGCGGGCAGACCGGCAACGGAGCCAAGCACCGCCGAGACCACGGGGACAATTGTCAGCAACTCGTACTCCGGGGACTGACCGGGCCTGCCCGGGATATAGGTGCGCCCGAGCTGTTCAAATGTGCGAACACTACCCCCGGTGGCATCGAGCAGGCGTATGTAGGGCAGGCGCCACTGCATCGCCAGGTTCTCCGCGTGGCCGCGTTTGTTGCCGATGGTGGCGTCAGCGGCACCGCCGCGGACGGTGAAGTCGCCCCCGGACAGGACTACCTTGCGCCCGCCGATTGTGCACAGGCCGCTCAGTGTATTCGACGGGGTGAACGCCGTAAGCCGGTCGTCCTCATAGGTAGCGCTGCCGGTGAGGATGCCTATCTCCTCAAAGGAACCGGGGTCCGCGAGGAGCGCGACACGCTCACGTACCGTGAGCTTGCCCCGCGAGTGCTGTCGCTCGATGCCCTCCGGACCGCCCATCTGTTCGGCAAGTTCCTTGCGGTGCCTGAGTTCATCAATTTCTGGTTGCCAGACCATGGGCGGCCTCCCGGGGGTCTTGATACGTTCTCAGTGGTGTGGTGGGGTGCTGGAACCTAGTATAGCAACACACGGTAGTGACTGGCAAGGCTGAACGTGCTATAATCTGGGCTGTCAGAGCCCCTGTAGCTCAGAGGATAGAGCAGCGGTTTCCTAAACCGCGTGTCGTGTGTTCGAGTCACACCAGGGGTACCAGATTACGAGGCTAAAATCATGTTTAACATGGGTCTATCTTCAGGCATTTCCCCAAAATAGCTAACGGATAGCTAACCAACAGTTTCAACAGGGTCATCTCTCCATGTAGTCTTGAAGATATCGTCAAGGCGTGCTGCTGCCTTTTCTTGAATACCAGGTGCAACATGGCTATAGGTATCAAGCGTTACCTGAATACTAGAATGTCCCAGTCGTTCCTGTACCACCTTTGGATGGATACCTTGCTTGAGCATATATGAGGCGTGGGTATGCCTGGCGTCATGTAGTCGTATGACTCTTAGTCCAGCACGTCGAATCGCCTTATCCCAGGCATGAGATATAGTCCCAGATAGTAAAGGGCTACCGCCTGGATGGCAGAATACTAGTTCATTATCGGTCACTGACTTTCCTAGCAAGACGGCCTCAGCTTCCTGTTTTTCACGGTATGCCCTGAGTATCTCAAGGGTCGATGGTGAAAGAGCTACCGTCCGGTTCCCCTGAGCTGATTTCGGTTGCCGAAAGACTATTTCCCCGGTCTTGAGATGATGCATACTCCGGCTAACATAGAGCTGGCAATAAAGGGAATCTACGTCCTGCCAGCGCAAGGCTAATAGTTCGGAGCGCCTTAAACCAGTAAATAAGGCAAGATAGAATATTGGGTAATAGACCGATTCCTTCGTAGCAACGAGAAAACGGCGCATCTCGCATTCATCCCAAGTTTGCATTTCCGTTTTCTGAGCTTTTGGAGGATCAACTGCATCTGCCGGGTTACGCTGGATTATTCCCCACCGGACGGCATTTTGAAGAGCGGAATGCAAAGTCATATGGTGATGTCTTACCGATCTCGGACTTAGTCCTCCCTTACCATCCCAACGTCCATGTGAGAGTCTGTCTGAGTAGTATTTCTGCAAATGCTCTGGCTTTAGCTGTGTTAGATAAATATTCCCTAGCTTGGGTATGAGATGCCGGCTGTGCTGTCCGGGAGAAGCAGACGAGGTGAGCGATGAGAGTCCTTCTTGCGATTGACGGTTCTCCCCATTCCGACATGGCGGCCAGCATGATTGAGGCCCTCAGGCTGCCGACCCGTACGGCTATCACCGTGCTGGTGGTCATCCCGGAGCATGTCTTCCTGGGAGGCCTGACTCTCCGTGCACTGGGAAGCGCCGCGGCGCTCAACAGAGAAGCAGAGGAGAAGAAGGCTGCCGAGTTGGCTCAGTCTGCTGAGGAGAGACTGAGCACCATCAGACTCAAGGCCACGAGTGTAGTGCGGCGCGGCAATCCCGCAAAGGTGCTCCTCCGTACCGCCGATGAAACGGACTTCCCCAGATTCCCGCTCCGTGCGCCACTGCTCAGAAAGTGATGAGACACGCACGATGCAGCGTCCTGCTGGTCCGGCGGGAGACAGTCAACGGGCTGGAGCCCATAACCATGGTCGACGAATGCAGCCACAAGCTCCGTCCGGGCTAGTCCGCTTTCCTGAACCTGGGTCTTCGGGCTGCACTCACCATGAGCACCGGGGTGCTCCCACGACGGAGCACCCTGTCCGCCACGTGGCCGAGGTCCAGAGGACTTATGCTGGCGCGCCTGTGCTTGAGCAAGACGACCAGTCTGGCCTGGTTCTCCCCAGCGAATCTGATGATTTCCTCCGGAATCGAGCCGACTATCACCTCGCAAGCCACGTCTATGCCCTTCTCACCGAGTGGTGTAGCCACTCGCTCAAGGTACCGCATTGCTCCTTCCTTGAGTTCCCTCATGCGCGCGTCTGTGTAGCGTCGGACCATGTGCACTCCCGCACCGTGCACCTGGTACACAGGCTCCAGCACCTGGAGGAAGACAACCTCTGACCGGAGGGCGGTTGCGAAGCCTTCCGTGGGGCCTATCACCATCTCACATTCTCTCGTGCCATCCAGAGGGACGACTATCTTGCGTGACAATGGGTGAGTCCTTCGGGCCCTCACGAGTAGCACCGGCTTGCTCGAAGCTCGGACCACCTTGTCTGCGACGCTGCCGATTGCCCAGCGTCTGATGCCGGAAAGACCGTGTGTTGCCATGACGATGAACTCGGCGTCATGCTGCTGGGCGTGACGGAGGATCTCCTCAGCAGCATGTCCCATTGACAGCACAGGTTGCACCTCCACCCTGTCCGTCAGCGGGACGCCTGTGCTCTCCTCACGGTCCTGCAATTGAAGGCGCACCTTCTCCGCCACCCGCTCCAGGTAACCGTGACGCATGGTCGCGAAATCACGCTCTGAGGGACTGTAGACGTGAAGCAACACCACGGACAGGCCTGAGTCTGAGACGATGTCCATGACGTAGTCCAGGGCAATTTCGGCTAGCTCCGATCCGTCCAGCGGGACTAGTATAGACTTGGACATAGCACTGCTCCTGTTGTGAACTGCCTGATGACGGTCTGATGTTACACTACGAGTTGGTCTGAAGTCAATCTGATTCCAGATGGCTGACCAAAGGTGCTGATGAATGGCAGGGCAGCCCGTTTCGAAGGAGGTCACGAGTCATGTCCCCATCGCATCAAGCTCGGGACCGCGTGTTTCCTTTCCTCGATGGTCTCAACGATCGTCTCTGCCAGTGCTCCACCAGGAACTCTTCGAGTTCGGTTAACAGGAGGCCGAGCACACCGAACGGTATGATTACCAGCCACCAGTGTGCCGGGAACGGGGCCACTCTGAACGGGTTGAATCCAAGGGGTGCAAGAACATAGACAAGCAACAGGTGCAGTACCAGAGTTATGGCAATGCCCCAGAGCATGCGCTTGTTGGAGAACGGGCTCATCTTGAAAACCGATACTGTCAGTGACCGGGCTGTGAGCAGGTAGAAGATATGCACTATCATCACCGTCATAAAAGCCGCCGTTTGAGCCTGCATCAGCAACTCTTCGTCCACCTGCGAGTCTGCGATTGCCGGCATACCAAAATGATAAAAGACGAAGAAAGCAGAAATCGCCATTATCAGGGAGACCAGGCCGACCTTCCGGAAGAAAAGTCTATTGGCGAGAGGCTCCTTCGGGTCACGAGGTGGTCTATCTAGCAGCGCACCCTCACGAGGTTCCCAGAGCAGGGGCAGGGCAAGGGCAATGGCATCATACAGGTTTATCCAGAGTATCTGGATTGGCTCCAGGGGAAGGCGCGTGGCAAACAGGGGTACGAAGGGAATCATGATTATCGCCCCAATAACCAGCAGGGCCTGACCGCCATTTGTCGGCAGGGTGTAGAGAATCACTTTGCGGATGTTCTCAAAGGTATGCCTTCCCTCCTCAACGGCGGCGATGATGCTGGCGAAGTTATCATCAACCAGAACCATATCGGAGGCCTCCTTGGCCACATCTGTCCCCTTGATACCCATGGCTATCCCCAGGTCGGCGGCTTTGAGCGCCGGGGCATCATTTACCCCGTCGCCGGTGACAGCCACGATGTGTCCCCTCTTCTGTAGCTGGGTGACCACTCTGAACTTATGAGCCGGGGCGACCCGGGCAAATATAGAGACTCTCTCGACTACAGCATACAGGTTTTCATCGGTCATTTTCGTCAGGTCTTCCCCGGTCAGTACGCCGCTGCTAGTATCGATACCTAGCTGCCCAGCGATGGCTTCCGCCGTCTGGGGATGGTCACCGGTTAACATGAGTACCCTTATCCCTGCCTTCTTACATTTAGCAACGGCGTCTATAGCTTCTTCTCGCGGCGGGTCTATCATCCCCTGAAGCCCCAGAAAGACCATCTCCTTCAGGTCATCCTGTACCAGTGATGTCTTGTCAGCAGGCACTTCCCTGTATGCCAGGCCCAGCACCCGAAGCGCCTGCTTCGTCATAGCATTGATGCTGAAGGACATTGCTTCCGCATCGAGCGGCTCGACCGAGCCATTGACAAGCTGTCCCCGGCACATTTCAAGTATCCGCTCTGGTGAGCCCTTGAGGTAGATAACATTCCCGTGTCTTTTCTGGTTCAGTGTCGCCATGTAGCGTGATTGCGAATCAAATGGGATTTCGTCCA
>JADHXC010000043.1 GCA_016783135.1 Dehalococcoidales bacterium
AGCGGTACTATCGACAACGTTGCCGGGAACGAGCAGGAAGCCCTCGCCATGGTCCGGCGATTCCTCAGCTACCTGCCGCAGAATGTCTGGGAGATGGCGCCCCGGACCGAGCCGACCGACGACCCCAACCGGCGTGAAGAAGGGCTGCTGTCCGTCATTCCCCGTAACAGACGGAGGCCGTACAACCCACACGACATCCTGAACATGGTCCTCGACCGTGACTCCTTCTTTGAAATTGCTCCCTTCTATGGACAATCACGCATAACCGGCCTTGCCCGTGTCAACGGCTACCCGGTAGGCGTCATGATAAACGACCCCAGGCACCTCGGTGGATCGCTCGATGTGACCGCCGGAGACAAGATTATCCGCTTCATGCTGATGTGCAACACCTTCCACCTGCCTATGGTCTACTTTGCCGACGAGCCGGGCTTCATGGTGGGTCTGGAGGAGGAGAAGCGCGGAATCATCCGCGCCGGTGCACGTATGGTCCTGGCCACCCGCGAGACCAGGATGCCGTGGATTACATTTATCACACGCCAACTCTACGGCGTTGCCGGCGGTTGTCATGCCCGCATCGGTGGCATGTTCAGGCGCTACGCATGGCCGTCGAGTAATTGGGGGTCGATGCACATCGAAGGCGGTGCCCTGATAGCCTATCGCCGTGAGATAGAGGCCTCGCCCGACCCGGAGGCCAAGCGCGAGGAAATCGAGCGTCGCCTCAATGCCATAGCATCACCCTTCCGCTCCGCCGAGGCGTTCGACATCGAAGACATTATCGACCCCCGGGACACGCGCCCGTTACTTTGTGACTTCATCGAGACGGCGCAGGATATCCTGAAGACACAGCTTGGTCCCACATCCGGCCCGAGCTACCGTCCCTAGTAATTTATCGGTCCAATACCTGGCGCTCACTCTCGGGAAATAGTGTCAGAATAGCGCCGAATCGTGGACGGTGCCGGGTAGTGAAAGGAGGAGACCCATGGTCTGGCAACCGGAGATTGAAGAGCTAAAACACCGCAGGCACCTCGCCGAGCAGATGGGCGGTCCGGAGGGAATCGAGCGACAGCGCCGACGTGGTAAGCTCACCGTACGAGAGCGAATCGATGTGCTGGTTGACCCCGGGTCCTTCCAGGAGATTGGCGGCCTCACCGGTTCCGCCACCTACGAGGACGATAAACTGGTTGACTTCACTCCGACCAACTCGGTGATGGGCATCTGCACTTTGAATGGGCGCAAGACAGTCCTCATCGGTGGCGACTTCACGGTACGCGGCGGTGCCGCTGACGCTTCCGTAGGTGACAAGCATGGACGCGCTCCGCGCCTGTCATCCGAATGGCGAATCCCCTTAATCCGGCTGCTTGACGCAACGGGCGGCAGTGTCCGCACTTTCGAAAAGATAGGCCGTACCTACATCCCCACCAATCCAGGCTCCTATGGAATACAGAAACTGCTCTGTGAGGTCCCGGTTGTCTCAATGGTGCTCGGCTCCGTGGCCGGGCTGCCTGCAGTGGAAGCCTGCCTGGCCCACTTCAACGTCATGGTCAAGGGCATCGGCCAGGTGTTCCCGGGTGGGCCTCCGGTGGTGAAAGCCGCCCTGGGTTACGATATTACCAAGGAAGAATTGGGCGACGAACGCACCCAGGCCTATTGCGGCGTCATTGACAATGTAGCCGACACCGAGCAGGAGGCCTTTGATATGGTCCGGCGCTTCCTCGGCTACCTGCCACAGAACGTCTGGGAACTGCCGGCAAGGGCAGAGCCGACCGATAAACCGGACCGCCGCGATGAGGAGCTGTTGTCCGTCATCCCCCGCAACCGGCGCAAGGGCTACGACGCCCGCGCCGTCCTGGGACACGTCATCGACCATGACTCTTTCTTCGAAATCGGCGAATTCTCGGGGCGGTCACGCATAACCGGCCTGGGCCGCGTCGATGGCTACCCGGTCGGCGTGATGATTAACAACCCGCTGTTCCTCGGCGCCTCAATGGACGTCGCCGCCGGCCTGAAAGTGATTCGCTTCATGCAGCTATGTGATACCTTCCACCTGCCCATGGTCTACTTCGCCGATGAACCCGGCTTCCTGGTGGGCCTCGAATCACAGAAAGAGGGCATTGTTCGCGCCGGTGCCAAAATGGTATGCGCCACCTACCAGACCAGGATGCCCTGGATAACCTTCGTTATCCGCCAGCTCTATGGCGTTGCCGGCCAGTGCCATGACCGCCCCGGCGGGATGTTCAAGCGTATCGCCTGGCCATCCGGCAACTGGGGCTCGATGCACATCGAGGGCGGGGCCAGAGCCGCCTACCGACGGGATATAGAGAACGCCGACGACCCTGTGGCAAAACAACAGGAGATTGAGCGCAAGCTGCAAGCTCTGGCTTCACCCTTCCGCACCGCTGAGGCGTTCAATATCGAGGATATCATTGACCCCCGAGACTCTCGACCAATATTGTGCGACTTCATCAACATGGCACAGAATGCACTGAAAACCCAGCTCGGCCCCACCCGCGGTCCGAGCTTCCAGCCATAAACAAGGAGGACATACATGGTCTGGCAACCAGAAATTGAGGAGCTTGAGAAAAGAAAGCACCTGGCCCAGCAGATGGGTGGTCAGGAAGGCATCGAAAAACAGCATTCCCGCGGCAAGCTCACTGTACGGGAGAGAATCGACGCCCTGGCTGACCCCGGGTCTTTCCAGGAGATAGGAGTTCTTACCGGCAGCGCCAGGTATGAGGACGACAAGCTCGTCGGTTTCACCCCGGCCAACTCGGTAGCCGGTCTATGTACCCTGAACGGAAGCAAGGTGGCCTTCAGTGGAGGCGACTTCACGGTGCGCGGTGGTGCCTCTGATGCTGCCATTGGCAACAAGGGAGGTTACGCCCAGCGGCTGGCGCTGGAATGGCACCTGCCCTTCATCCGACTTCTTGATGCTACCGGTGGCAGTGTCCGCACCTTTGAGCAGATAGGGCGTACATATATCCCTGATGCCAACCCGCACTGTGCGCTAACGGCACAGTTACTTCGCACTGCGCCGGTTATCTCGGCGGTACTCGGCTCGGTTGCCGGTCTGCCCGCCGTGGAGGCCTGCATGGCACATTTCAACCTGATGGTCAAGGGTACCAGTCAGGTCTTCCCCGGCGGTCCTCCGGTGGTCAAGGCAGCCCTCGGCTATGACGTCACCAAGGAGGAACTGGGTGACGAGCGCACCCAGATATACGATAGCGGCGTCATTGATAACCTGGCGGAGACGGAAGAGGAAGCCTTCGGAATGATACGGCGTTTCCTGAGCTACATGCCACAGAATGTCTGGGAAATGCCGCCACGAACGGAACCCACGGATGACGCCAATCGCCGTGAGGAAGAACTGCTCTCCATCATCCCGCGTAAACGGACCAGGTCCTATAACCCCTACCAACTCCTGAAGCTCGTCCTGGACCACGACTCCTTCTTTGAGATTGCTCCATTCTACGGAAAAGCGCGCGTAACCGGCCTGGCCCGCGTCAACGGCTACCCCGTCGGCGTGATGATTAACAACCCGATGCAGGGCGGTGGCTCGATGGATGTTGCCGCCGGCTCGAAGGTAATCCGCTTCATACAACTCTGCGACACCTTTCATCTGCCGATGGTCTACTTCGCCGATGAACCCGGCTTCATGGTGGGCATCGAGGCCCAGAAGCAGGGCATTGTCCGCGCCGGTGCCAGGATAGTCCTGGCTACCATCAACACCAAAATGCCCTGGATAACATTCGTTATCCGCCAGTTGTTCGGGGTTGCCGGCCAGCTCCACAACCGGCCCGGCGGCATGTACAAGAGGGTAGCCTGGCCCTCCGGCCACTGGGGTTCGATGCACATCGAGGGCGGCGCCAGAGCTGCCTATCGCCGAGAGATTGAAAACGCCCCGGACCCGGAGGCAAAACAACAGGAGATAGAGCGCATGCTCCAGGCGATTTCCTCCCCGTTCCGCACCGCCGAGGCGTTTAATATCGAGGATATTATCGACCCACGGGACACCCGACCGATTTTGTGCGACTTCATAGAAACGGCGCAGGGAATGATAAAAACCCAGCTAGGTCCCAGCTACGGGCCAAGCTGGAGTCCCTAGTCCAGAGCAAAATATAAAGGAGGTAAGGAATGATAGTCTTGGTAGCAGTATTGCAGGTAGCCGAAGGCAAAGGAAACGAGGTCGTCGAGGAGTTCAAGAAGCTCGTACCCCAGGTCCGCCAGGACCCAGGCACAATTTCCTATAACATCAACCAGGCGGCAGACAACCCGGACAAGGTAATGGTCTACGAGAAGTACGAGGACATGGAAGCCCTGAAGTTCCACGGCCAGACCGAGCACTTCAAAGCGTTCGGGCAGGCCACACGCTCCCTTTTTGCCGGGCGCCCCGAAATAACACTTTACAACGAGGTCGTCTAGCAGGCTGCTGAAAAGGAGAGACCAGAGGGAGTGCCCCTCGCGCGGGGCCAGGCCCCTTCTGAGAGGGGCTCCCTCTTCTGAGAGGGGCTCCCTCAGGCCGTTTCCGGACGCTACGCCAACACCCCTATGGTCTCACGTAGTGTGTGGCAGCCAGACAGGACATCGGAAGGTACAACCTTACTATCAAGGGTAGTCTGCCCGTGGGCATCTGCTTGCCTGAGAAACAGTATTGCTATACTATGTGTCCCTATCTCAGTAGTGACCTCGATATCACCATGCGCTGGACTTCAGATGTCCCCTCGTAGATAGTGGTCAGTTTGGCATCGCGGAAATATCGTTGCATTGGGGAATCCATCATATAACCGTAACCACCGAAAATCTGGATACCCTGCGTTGCAGCCTTCATGCAGAGTTCACTGGCAGTAAGCTTCGCCATAGCCGCATACACCGTGAAGGGCTCTCCCTGGTCAGCTAAAAAGGCTGTTTTATGGGTGAGCAACCTGGCTGCCTCAAGCTGCGCGGCCATATCTGTCAGCATCCAGCTTATTGCCTGGTTCTGACTGATGGGAGCTCCAAATTGTATCCGTTGCTTTGAATACTCGATTGACCTTTCCAGTACCGCCCGGGTAATTCCCAGCGTCTGTGCCGCTATGCCTATTCGCCCGTGGTCCAGAATAGCCAGGCATATTCTCATGCCTTTTCCCTCTTCACCGAGACGGTTCTCCACGGGCACACGGCAGTCTTCGAAAATGAAATCTGCATTGGTAGCAGCCCGCATCCCTAATTTGTCATACTTCTTGCCTTTGGTAAATCCTGGCGTGCCATCTTCTACTATAAAGGCTGTCATTCCACGGCTGCCCAGTTCCGGGATATTGGCAAACACAATGGCAGTACCCGCCACATCGCCATTCGTCATAAAAATCTTGGTGCCATTGAGAATATAGGAATTACCGTCTCGAACCGCGGTAGCCTTTACCGCCGCAATATCACTACCAGCTTCAGATTCAGTTATGGCAAAACCGCCCACTTTTTCGCCCTTGATTAGAGGTGGCAGGAATTTTTTGCGCTGCTCCTCATTGCCGAAGGTATAGATAGGTTTGGTGCACAGGCATAAATGAGTGTCAAGAATATCGGCTGTGGCAGCACAGGCCCAGGCAATCTCTTCTACGGCGACAGCTACTGATAGTTCACCCCCATCGCTGCCACCATATTCACCCGGGATTCCAATACCGGTCAGACCGAGTTCGCTCATTGCCTTAAAGTTATCCCAGGCAAATTCCTGCCTCCGGTCCAGTTCATCTGCCATCGGAGCAAATTTCTTGACGGCCAGGTCCCGCACTGTCGTCCGCAGCATTTTGTGTTCTTCGCTAAGGATAAAGTCCATGCCTGTCCCCTTTCAATCAAACTCTCACTTGTAAACATGAAACCCGCTAAGTATCTCACGTTACCAGTCAGCATTCCCCGTGTCAACTCCCCACAGAGCCTGGCCCGGCAGTTATTCCGGCTATGACTGATGCCTGGGGATGCTGTGCGTGGCAGGTCCCCGGGGAAGCTGCGAAAAGGGTCCGCCTATTTACAGGCGTGAGGGCCATTTTGCCTCGCCCAGAGCTTCTGTTAAGAATGACAGGGCTGCGCTTAAAATAACGGGGACGCAAACTGATGCCGTTCTTAATAGAACGGAGTGAAGTGCTACTGACTTCATTAATCGGGAATATTATTGACAGACCCTGGCATTTAGCTTACCATTAGCTAGATAATTCCTTGGAACAGGCGGCAGAATGATGATATGTAGTAAGGCACTTTCCCTCCTTACTGTGGCCGCTATCCTGGGCATGCTGGTAGCGGTCATACCTGCACAGCCAGCTCTGGCGGCACCAGCAATTCAACTCTCGCCGGCATCCGGTGCTATTGGTACCATGGTCACGGTTACCGGCACCAACTTCGAATCCTATAAGGGTGATAACCTCTCCATATTCTTTGGTGGTATGGAAATCATCACCAGCCCGGTAACGGTCCCGGACAGTGGCCGGTTGGAGGCCAGCTTTGAGGTACCCGGCAATACTTCACCAGGTCTGGTCATGGTATCTGTTATCGGACCACTCGGTTCTACGCTGACGAATGCCTCTTTCATGGTAGAAGCCCCTGAAATCTGGCCGGACATGGATAGCGGCGTTGTCGGGAGTTCGGTCACTATCATAGCCCGGGGATTCTATGTAGACAGGATAGTTGCCTTCTACTACAACCATAATGGGGTAACCACACTGCTGGGTACGACGGTGGCCGATGCTACCGGCGAGTGCAGCTATACCTTTGTGGTACCACCCGGTCATGCCGGAGAGCACCGGGTCACAGCCGAGAATGAAATAGGGAACCGGGCCAGTACCACGTTTGAGGTCATTCCTCAGGCTATCCTCAGTCCCACGCAGGGCTCCGCTGGGGACATCATCGCGGTGAGCGGTACCGGCTTTTCCGCCGGTGAAGAGGTGAGCATTTACCTCAAAACAACCCCGGTAGCCTACATTAGATCCGATGCGTTCGGCAGCTTTGAGGGCGTCTTCAAGGTGCCCGCCATGAGTAACGATTCCTACGCGATGAGGATAGAGGATGTCAGTCGGAACAGGGTGCTGATGCAGTTCCCCATCGTCGCCGGTGCTCGTCTCAGCAGTACCGCTGGTCATGTCGGCACCGAGGTCATCGTTAGTGGGAACGGATTTACTGCCGGTGCTGAATTGACTGTCCGGTACGATACTACGGAAGTTGCCCAGGCATCAGTCGATGAAGACGGGTCATTTGCCGTTACCTTTGAAGCACCACCGAGTATCGCTGGCCAGCACACGGTGAAAGTCAGTGATGGTAACGATACCGCGGAGCTTGTATTCATCATAGAATCGACACCACCGCTGACACCGGTCAGACAATTGCCGGAACCCGGGGTCGAGATACGCTCACCGGTTGTCTTTGGCTGGGGAACGGTGGAGGACCTGAGTGCGCCGGTCACCTACACCCTCCAGGTAGCCAATGATGGTGAGTTTGCCGATGTGGTCCTGGAGAAGTCCGGCCTGGCCACAACCGAGTACACCCCCACCAGTAAGGATAGACTGCGGGCGTCCAAAGACGAGACTGCCTACTACTGGCGGGTGAAAGCCGTAGACGCCGCTTCCAATGAGAGCGGGTGGTCCGCTGTGGGGTCGTTTCGAGTGGTCGCTTCTTTCACCATGCCGAGCTGGGCTATCTACGTGTTGATAGGAGTCGCCGTGGTGATTGTCGGTTTCCTCGTCTACCGGTTGTGGAAGCGCAACCGAAGCAGCTACTGGGAATAACCGGAAGGACCCGCCGGGCAATTCATGTATCGGCGTTGAGGATACGGATTACCCTGGTCTCCGCACGGACGACTTCCATCCTGTCTACTCTCTTGACTGCTTCCTGCAGGTTCCCCTCTCTGGCGAGATGCGTCGTCATTACCAGCGGTACGAAGTCCCTGGAGACCGCCTCCTTCTGGATAACCGCCGCGATGCTGATGTCGTGCTTCCAGAAGATGTCACTAATCCGGGCAAGGACCCCCGCCTGGTCAACGGCGCTGAACCTCAGATAGTATCGCCTTTCTGCTGCTTCGGTGCTACCCAGCGATAGTTCCTCGGCCGAGCTTGGCATGGGTAACGACTCACCCCCGGCGATATTCAGCAGGTCCTTGACTATGGCATCAGTTGTCGGGTAGACGCCGGCTCCGGGAGCAACGAAACCGGATACCACTCCGTACTCGTCTTCGAGTTCGGTCCCGTTGTAGGCCCCCTCCAGCGTTCCGAGGAGGGATGTCTGTGGCACCAGCGCCGGGTGCACGGCGACATTGAATCTGCCTTCATTCTGCTCAATAACGCCGACCAGCTTGATGGAATATCCCAACTCGACGGCATACCGGATGTCCTGGGCGGTGATGTTTCTGATACCTTCGATGGGGAAAGCCTGCACGGTACGGTAGGAGTTCGTAATCAGACCGAGTAGAATACGAATCTTGTTGGCGGTGTCTATTCCGTCTACATCATCCGATGGGTCGGTTTCGGCCAGACCCTTCTCCTGGGCTTCTTTGAGCGCCTGCTCGAAGCTCTTACCCTCTCTGGTCATGGTAGACAGTATGTAGTTGGAAGTGCCGTTGAGGATGGCGTAGATGCGCCGGTAGCTCTTGGCGGCAACGCCTGCCTGCTGAAACTCGTGGATAAGAGCGTGACAGCCGACAAAGCTGGCCCGGAAACCGATGCGCCGGTGCAGGTCCGCGGCCAGGCTGAATATCTCCTGTCCCTTGTGGGCAAGGAGCATCTTGTTGGCCGTTACTACGTCCTTGCCGTTGCGCAGGGCTTCGGAGATAATGCTCCCGGCCGGTTCGATGCCGCCGATAAGCTCGACGATGATATCGATAGCCGGGTCGTTCACAGCCTGATGCCAGTCCGTTGACAGGTAGCTCGCCGGGACTGTCACCGGGCGGGGTGTCTCCAGGTCGATATCGACCACCCGGGTCAGTTCCAGACCGGGTACTCCCTTCTCGTAGAGGGCTTCTACAACACCGCTGCCCATATTACCGAACCCGATAACGGCTACCTTCTTGCTGGTTCCTGCTGACATGACACTATGCCCCCGTCTTTACTACTGTCCCGGGATAGCCAATCTTATAGCGGCGACGAGGGGGGTGTCAAATAGGGGGTGCAGAGTCGGCAGCTACCCCCTCCCCCTCGCTCCCCTCGGCGTGTAGCCATTGGCTGCCTCCACCAGCAGTGCCAGGCTCATCAGGAAGTCATCGTGCCCCCGCGAAGCGTCTACATAGAAGTTCATCGTCTGGTTGGGCCGGTAGTGGCTCTTTGCCATCTCCATCTCCTGCCGGAACTCCTGGTATTCGGGTGAGCCGTCTCCGGCGTACATCTTCAATCGACCGGAGTTGACCGCCGCCAGCAGGTCGAAGCCGAGTCGCGACTTGGACTGCCCCGTGAAGGTGAACGGCACCACCCGTGACCCCAGACTCTGCCTGAGAAACGAGCTTACCGGCTGGCCGATACCGGTGGCATCGACGACCACCCGGCGACACCGCCAGACGTTCTTCAGAATGTCCACGAGTTGTGGATAGAGCTCGGCGTGCTTCCGGCCGGTCCACCAGTAGTGCTCGACGACCCTGACCCGGGGCTGTTTCTGGATGTCATCGGCGGCAGGGAAGTCCAGTTCGCCGATGGTGACCACTGTCGAGTCCTGCCTGGGCCTGGTGGCTCTCAGCAGGGCGTCCTCGCCTTCCTCCGCCTCACCGGCGAGGTCGATACCGGCCACGTAGACCCGGCCGCGCTCCGGGGAGTACTTCCGGGTGTGGTCGCCGCTTAGCTGTGCCCGCTGCTGGGGCGACAGGAACCCGCCACCACCGCGGATGGGCAGCAGGCAGTACTGGGTCAGGAACAGGGGGTGGTTCTCTCCCAGGCGCTCTCGCTCGCCCTCCACGTGTGCCAGGTAGTCCGGGTTATGCACAGCTACTTCCTGCCAGTCGTAGCGGAAGTGACGCTTAACGCCGTCCCGGTTTTCCAGTTCGATGTTGGCCTGTTTCACCTCTTCGAGCAGGGTGGTGTCGTCCCAGGTGGTACCGTAGTGGACGGTGGTGACGTTGGTGGTCGCTCCCATCGGTTTGAAGTCCTTGGTATACTTCTCCTTGCTGACATCCTGCGATTCATCTATTTCCAGGAGGATATGGGCCGTGTTGCCCACGACATTCGCCGATTCATCAGCCGAAAGGAAAACCGCCCGCGCGTTGCCCAGCCTGATGATGTAGCCCAGTTCACCTGTCCAGATACCGGCAAACCCGGCGTCGTTGAGCCGGTCCCTGAGTCGCATCATGGAAATAACGGTCTGCGGCTTGAATGTGGGGCTGCACTTGACCAGGTTCCGCGCCTCGGCCATGTAGAGAGTCAGCAGTAGAAGCTCAAGCTGGGCGGAGAGTTCGTTCTTGCCTCCCTGGCGGGCAATCTCCACGGAGAAGGTCAGGCCCTTTCTGCCGAAGACGCTGTCCAGCACTGCCAGTGCTATCTCACGCTGGTAGGGGCGGAGGCGGTGAAATGAGAGTCCGCTCTCACTGTTACCCGGTGACTCATCACCTTCAGTGAGGTTTTCTCTATTACCGTCACTTGCTGAGGCCGGTCCCGATGCCGATACCGAGCGGGATGGCGACTTCCTTGAGCACATTGCCGATAGCCTCCTTCAGCCCCTTCTTCTCCTCTTTGGAAATGTTGTACCTCGTCTTGACGAGCCCCGCCAGCGTATTGGTCGCCTGCATGACCAGCTTGATGTTCTCCGGGTCGTGCTCCAGGAGCGCCTTTATCTTCACCCTTAGCAGGGCAATCTCGTCGTCGATGCCATCAACGCCGGCCGCCAGCTCGAAGTCGAGCTTTTCCACCTCGTCCAGTACCCTGGAATAGAAGCCGTGCTTTCTAGCGTTCTGGTTTCCCTTTGGTGCCCCTCTTGTTCCCTTTACTTTGGCTGGCATTTGCCTTATTCGTCTCCTTAAGAACGCTAGCAGTACCTAGCACAATGGTATGGGCAGCCAGGTCCCATCTCTGTGTCTCAACAGCTAACCGCAATAGCCTCATAATCTCTCTCCCAGGGACGTATAGAAATATATTAGTATAAATGTTCTATTTCCGCCACAGTGTTTTGTCACCTCCGGTTGTAGACCGGGCACAAATTGATATTGGTAAACCACCGTTGTACAATAGCCCGTGGAGGAAGAATGAATCTTGCCCAACAGCTTCATGACCTGCAGGAGATTGACCTGGCACTGAGGTCCAACGAGCAAGTCCAGGCCCGGACTAGCAGCCAGCTCGGTGAGAGCCGGGAGATAGCACGGGTGAGGACGAGGCTGGCTGACGAACAGAACCGTCTCGAAGAATTAACACATCAGCAGCATTCGCTGGAATGGGAAGTGGACGACCTCTCTGTCAAGGTATCCGCCACCGAGGAGAAGCTGTTCGGCGGCAGGATACGCAATCCCAAGGAGCTTGCCAATCTCCAGCGCGAAGAAGAGGAACTGAAAGCCCGGCAAAGCCAGCTTGAAGACCGGGTGCTGGAGATGATGGACGGGGCGGAGGCGACAACGGCGGCCGTGAAGACCTCTACCGCGGAGCTGGCGAGGCTGGAGGAAGAGTGGCGGAACCAACAGCAACGACTCTCCACCGAGCTGACACAACTCAAGGAATCGCACGCTGACCTCACGCAGAAACGCGAAGTGCAAGTGGCGCAGATAGAGTCCGCTGTAATCGAAGTCTACCAGCAATTACAGGCGCGGAAGGGTACTGCCGTGGCTAGGGTGGAGCAGGGCACGTGCCGCGGCTGCCAGATAACGTTACCCACCACCGAGCTCCAGCAGGTGAGGGGCGGCGGCCTGGTCCGCTGCAGTAGCTGCGGTCGCATCCTTTATCTTGCCTGACAAAACACCATCATGACGACACGCACTCTGGTAATCAATGCCGATGGCGCCTCACGGGGTAATCCTGGTCTGGCGGCAATCGGTGCTACCATCAAGGACGAAGACGGACGGTTGCTGGCCTCGGTCTCGGAGCGTATCGGCCGGACGACCAATAACCAGGCGGAGTACCGTGCCTTGATTGCTGCCCTGGAAAAGGCCATCAGCCTGGAGGCTCGGCGGGTAGATATCCGCCTTGATTCTGAGCTTGTCGTACGGCAGGTCGAGGGCATATACAAGGTGAAGAAGGCGACTCTCCGCCCGCTCTACCTGCGGGTGGGGGAATTGCTGGGCCAGCTTGATGGCTTCACCCTGACGCATGTCCCCAGGGAACAGAACGCCGAGGCTGACCGGCTGGCCAATGCTGCCCTGAAGAGAAGCTGACTTACCGATGTGAGTCAACCTACTCCCTGATAAGCGTTATTAGTGCCAGCAGCGCCACAAAGGCAAGCCCGGCTCCGAGATAGAATGGCGCCGCCGGGTTGACGGTATCCCACAGCCATCCGGCAAGGACGCTCGCCGGCAGCAATGTAAGGCCAATCACTCCGTGATAGAGTCCGTAGGCGATACCGCGCTGCTCCGGAGGCACCATATCGGCTACAAATGCCCGCGCCACCCCTTCCACCACGCCGTAGTAGACCCCGTAGGCGACGAAGAGCAGCCACACCTGCCAGACACTTGTCGCCAGGGCAAACCCCAGGTAGACCAGCGCATAGACTGTCCAGCCGATGATGATGACGCGTTTTCGCCCCATCCGGTCCGATAAAATACCCATCGGCATAGCGATTGCGGCGTGTGTGATGTTATGCAGCACGAGCATCGCCACCACCTGGATGAGAGGCGCCTGGATATCCTGGGCGCGGAGTATTACGAAGAAATCGCTGGAGTTCCCCAGTGTGAAGACCACCATGATGCCCAGGAAGACCTTGAAGCGGGTGCTCAGACCCGCTTGTGGCCTGTCTTCTGCGGACTGGTCGGTTGAGTTCCTGCCGGCAGTCCGTCCTCTCCGCTCGTGGACCATCATTACCAGCACGAGCACGGCCAACGCCGCCGGTATCGAGCCGATGATAACCATCCAGCGGTAGGTGTCCCGCTCAAGCTGGTACCCGCCACCCTGAACAAGGTAGACAATGAGGGCGGCAATAGCCAGCCCGATGACGGCACCGGTGGTGTCCATTGCCCGGTGCAATCCGAATCCCCGACCCCGCTCGGAAGCGGTAACGGAGTCCGCGATGAGGGCGTCACGGGAAGAACTGCGTACACCCTTGCCGATGCGGTCACCGAAGCGGATGGCGAGGACGGCCCCCCAGCTTGACGCCGGGTACATGAAGGGCTTGACCAGAGTGGATATGCTGTAGCCTAGCACCGCCAGTAGCTTGCGCTGCCCGATGCGGTCGCTGACCCAGCCGCTTACTATCCGGAAGAGGGCGTCGGCGCTTTCCGAAATCCCCCCGACAAGGCCGACTACAGTTGTTGGCGAGCCGAGTACGTTACGCAGGAAGAGCGGCACCAGGGTGAATATCATCTCGCTGCTGACATCGGTCAGCAAGCTAACGATGCCGAGGAAGAACACGTTCGGGTGCAGCCGGAATATGCGACGGCGGATGGCCTGCGTTGATTTATCAGGCAGGGTGTTCATGGTTGGGGGTAGTATAGCATAAGGTGAGGGAAGCATCTCTCCGGGGGTGTTGACCCCGGCATCACCTAACCTCACCCTACCCCAAACACGAAACACGCCACTTACAGACTATGGTACAATCTCTGTGAACGGATTGCAGGACGGTGTACCGGATGGAAGAAAAACAGGTCTACCGGGGCATAGTCAGGACGGGGCGTGGGGCAGGCGCGGGGCAAATGTCTGCCCCCGGCGTGCTTGAAGGTCTCCAACAACTGACCGGGCTTGCCGTCATACCGGGGACGCTGAATATAGACCTTACCGAAGTCTTCGACCTGTCCCTTCTGAGCTACAATTCCTCTGCAGAACTGGGCATGCCACAGATGGACCTTGCCGCACTGGGGATAGACTTCGATGGCGAGCAGGGTATGCACTACGGTCGGATAGCAATCGCTAATGAGTACCCCGGTTGTATTATCTGCTTCACGTGGGTCGACCGCCCCGGCATCAATGCAGAACTGGTCAGCCCCCACCATCTGCGAAACACTCTCAACCTGCAGGACGGGGACACAGTCGAGTTCACGCTGGTGTGACCTGTCGGAAGGATACGCCCCTCTCTTTTTACACACAATACCTTACACTACCTCAGGCATAACAGTACTTGACAGCCACAGGAGCAGAACTGTAACCTGGCTATTGGAAGTTGGCACTGGAGATATTTTTCTGTGCTGTTGTCCGCACCCCTGCATCTAATACAATGAGTCTCCTCGGAAACATCTGTCTGCGATACGGCAGCGAAGGACCCCAGGCCGATGTCCATGGCTGTGGTGGATGCTTGGGGAAACCTGATTTGCTTTGCCAGGATGGACGGCGCCAGTGCCCTGACGGCTCGTATGGCCCAGAACAAGGCCTACACGGCGGTGTGCTTCAGTAATGATACCCGCAACATCAATCAATGGTTCAAAGGGGCGGGCAAGGACGTGGTCTGGTACGATGACCACAGGCTCACTCCGATTCACGGTGGCAACTGTGTGAGGTCGGGTAATGTGGTGGTTGGTGCCATCGGCACCAGCGGCCGCCACGAAGACGAGGACGAGGCCCTGGCGCTGGTCGGTAAGGCAGCCATTGAGGGCGACGTCTAGCCTGATGTAACTCCGCAGCCAGCCATTCTCTGTACTGGGAAGGGCCCGGATACTGTGCCTTTATATCAGATACCGGTTGCCTCTACCGGTTGCCTCAACCGGCCTCCGTCGGCCACTCCTGCTCCCCGATGGCGATGCGGCACAGGTCGGTGATGTAGACCTTCTTCAGACCAAACTGTCCCGTTGGCCGCCGCATCACGCGGTCGCACACGGGGCAGAGGGTTAGCAGGGCATCTGCTCCGCAGTCGATTGCGTCCCTGACGTTCTTCTCCTGGAACTCAACCGCCCTGTCCACATCGGTGCGGATAATCGGGGCGGTGCAGCAGAGGGCTGTCTCACGCTCATATTTCCGGGGTGGTCGTTCCACGCCGATTAGTTCCAGGATTTCATCGAGGAAGATATTCTTCTCCGGTGTGTATCGGGACGCGCAGGGCTGCTGGTAGGCGATTTTCTTTCCCAATCTGGTTATGCTGCTTTGATTGTCTCTAAGGTAGTTGCGCAGGTACTCGAAGAGATGCATGTAGTTGAAGGGAATGTCGATGCCGTAATCCCTGCTCTTGGCATGCACCATGGCATAGCAGTCATCGTGGAGGAAAACAATGTCCTTCTGCACGTTTGCCAGATTATCGATGAACCTCTGTGCGTACTTCGCAATGGGACTCTCCTTGCCGGAATGCTCCCAACCGATAAGACAGTAGTAGTCCCCTCCCTTGATTATGCCCATACCTTCAAATAGCTGGCTGGCCAGGGTCTCTTCGGAGAGGTATCGTCCCATGGTACAGATTGAAAGGACAGGTTTATCCGCATCACCGGGTATTACCTCGCTGGGAATGTTGAAGCTGCCGGTAACCAGGTCCTCCTCACTCATGGGGAAGATTCCCGCCTTCTCCACAGCACTTATGATAAGGCTGAACGGGTCTGCTCCGGTAGGGCAGTATTCCTGACAGGCGCAGCAGGTGATGCACTTACTGACAATTTCGGCGGTTTCGCCTTTCATGAGTGCCTTGATATTAGCGACCGCCTTGTCCCGGTCATAATCGACATAGAGGCACTTTACCAGGCAGTCTCCGCACAGGTCACACTTCGAAGCATCCCACATTGATTCCCCTCCTCGGTTTTGTAGTGCAGGCTCTTCTCGTATCAATCGACACAGCCTTATTAAGACGCTTTTCGGGGGTCGTTGTCAAGTGATTTCCAGATGGACGGCGGACCGCCGGCCGGTAACCTTACGTTCAGCGAATGTCAGCATGCTATCCTGGAAGATACTGAGCCAGTACACATACTATTGACAACCCGTTACCAATACCGCATAATAGTCCCGACATGCTGAAAATAAGATTAAGACGAATGGGTGCCAAGAAAAAACCAAGTTATCGGCTGGTGGTAGTCGATGCCCGTGCGCCTCGTGACGGCGCCTCCCTTAGTATTATCGGACACTACGACCCCCTCACCGACCCGGAGACAGTGGTCATCAAGGAAGAAGAAGCACTCAAGTGGCTTGAGCAAGGGGCTCAACCAACGGCTACAGCTAGTCGGCTGCTATCCAAAACGGGTATCATGGACAAGTTCAAGACAGCCAAGGAGAAAGCATGAGAGATCTAGTAGAGTACATCGCGAAGTCAATTGTCAACGCACCCGACGATGTCCAGGTTACCGAGGAAGAGGATGAGCAAGGCATCATACTCAAACTACAGGTTGCCGATGATGATAAGGGAAGGGTCATAGGTAAACAAGGACGTATCGCCGAAGCCATGCGCACCCTGATAAGGGTGAAGGCTGCCAAGGCTGGCACAAGAGCCACCCTTGAGATTGTCTGAGACGCGGGAAACACCCCGCCTGCCTCCAACCGCATATCTATAGAAAGCCTGTCTCTTAACCCCACGCTCACTCAGGGGCATCACCCCCCGGACTTTCGGGATAAGGCTATGCATGAGAACATCAGTAATCACGCAGCCAGAGTCTGATAGTGTCTCCTTACATCCGCCAATAATAAACCGAGGTGAATAATGGGTTCCACTCCTGAAAACTCCGAGCGGCAACCGGAATACTGGCTTATTTGCCCGGTATGCCGGCAGCCAAACCCGGCGGGAACCCCGCACTGCCAGTATTGCTGGGGAGCCTCACTCTACTCGGTTGAACCGGTAAAAACTCAGCAACTCACCGTGATTATGGAGCGGAATCGGCTGTGGGGCCGGCGCCGCAGGCTGTTCAAAATCGTCTCTGTGAGTGTACTGGCCCCACTGATGCTGGCCGGCGCCTTATTCCTCTCAGTATTCAGCTTCACTGACGTAGTCCTGCCTCCATCACCCGAACTCAACTCCAGCCCGCTCCCCGGGGAATGGACGATGTTCCGGCACGACCTCAGTCGTACCGGCAGCATCAACCCCGATAGCCCGGCACCCCAGGGGACCCTGAAATGGTCATTCACCACGGGCGCCGAGATTCATTCATCTCCTACCGTAGTGGACGGCACTGTCTACTTCGGCTCCCGTGACTTCAAGCTCTATGCTGTCGACGCAGATACGGGCGAGAAACGCTGGGAGTTCACTGCGGAGACCTGGATTGATGCCTCGCCTACGGTCTACGATGGTATCGTATATGTCGGCTCCAATGACGGTAACCTGTATGCGATAGATACCGATACCGGTGAGGAACTCTGGCGTTTCCACACCCAGTATCCCGTGAAGTCCTCCGTAGCAGTTGCCGACGGCACGGTCATCTTTGGCTCAGACAACTACTCCGTCTACTGCCTGGATGCCAAGACCGGGATTAAGGTCTGGGAATACCAGACCGGAAGCTTCGTAGCATCGTCGCCGGCGGTGGAAAACGGCATCGTGTATGTTGGTGGGATGGACAACTCCCTCTACGCATTGCAGGCAGACAACGGGAGATTCCGCCTTCGGGTGAGGACTCGAGAAATACCGTGCTCCCCGGCAGTCAAGGATGGCATTGTATACTTCAACAGCCGGACTAACCTCTGGGCCATTGACAGCAAGGCCAGGAACTGGCCCGGGGAGCATGACCTGCGAGGCTGGTGGCTGCAGTTCTACGCATTCCGCCTGGCACCTATGCCGCCGCCAGTATCAGGCATAATGTGGACCTTACCCCTGGGTACAGGCCGCACATCGACTTCTACTCCCGTCGTGACTGACGACACCATCTACACCGCCCTGGACAGCTGGTTGCACGCGGTCGACATCGAAAGCCGGACCCGGCAGTGGACCTTCGTGGCCGGGGGCTTGCTGCGGTCTTCACCGGCGCTGGGGAACAACGTCCTCTATATCGGCAGCGAGGATGGCCGTCTCTACGCTGTGGACGCCACCAACGGTGAGAAGCTCTGGGACTTTGTCACAGGAGACAAGATTACCTCGTCGCCTGCCCTTGTAGATGGTATTGTATACGTCGGTTCCTATGACGGGAAACTGTACGCCATCGAGTAGCTTACCGGTGGAAAACCTGCGATTCCGGGTACAACCGCTCCGCCGAACGGAGCACACCTCAAACTGTTTCCGGTGGTGAAGCGTTTATCCACCAGCAGGTGCGGTGTTTACCTATTGAGCCGACTGGGGCCCCGTCCTTCTCCGCCGCCGTTTCTCAGCCACCCTGAGCCGTATCAACGAACGGCGCAGCGCCGCTTCCACGCGGGCATGGTCCGCTTCATCCAGCCTGCCGGCCAGCCGTTCCTGGGCACGGAGTTTCGCCTCCTCGGCCCTGGCGGCGTCAATGTCCTCGGCCCTTTCCGCCGCATCGGCCAGGACCGTGACCCGGTCTGGCCGTACTTCAAGGAATCCCCCGGTCACTGCCAGTGAGAATTCCTTACCTTCCTGACGCACCAGCAATTCACCGGGTTGTAGCATCGTCATCAGGGGGGCATGGTGCGGCAGGATTGCCATCTCCCCGTCGATGCCCGGGGCTACCACCAGGTCCACGTCTTCAGAGAAGACCAGATGCTCCGCAGTAACAATATCGAGTCTTATACCAGCCACTAGTCGGCCCCCTGTAACCTCTCAGCTTCAGCGACGACATCCTCTATCGTGCCCGTCATGTAGAAGGCCTGCTCCGGCAGGGCGTCGTGCTTCCCGTCCAGAATCTCCCTGAAGCCACGCACCGTCTCCTCGCGAGCCACGTACTTCCCCTCACGGCCGGTGAAGACCTCGGCGACGAACATCGGCTGGGACAGGAACCGCTGTATCTTACGGGCCCGCGCCACGATGAGCTTGTCCTCCTCGCTGAGCTCCTCAATGCCGAGAATGGCAATCACGTCCTGAAGGTCCTTGTAGCGCTGTAACACTCTCTGGACCTCGCGGGCTACCTGGTAGTGCTCCTCACCCACAATCTCCGGGTCGAGAATCCGCGATGTCGATGTCAGCGGGTCCACCGCCGGGAAAAGGGCCTGCTCCGCGATAGCCCTGTCCAGGGCGACAACGCCATCCAGGTGGCCGAAGCTGGTCACCACGCCGGGGTCGGTATAGTCGTCGGCGGGCACATAGATAGCCTGGAAGGACGTGATTGAACCTTTATTAGTGGACGTAATCCTCTCCTGCAGCTCGCCCATCTCGGTAGCCAGGGTCGGCTGATAACCCACCGCCGAAGGCATCCGCCCCAGCAGCGCCGATACCTCCATACCCGCCAGGGTATAGCGGTAGATATTATCGATAAAGAGCAGCACATCCTGGCCCTCGACATCACGGAAGTACTCGGCCATGGTCAGTCCGGTCAGCCCTATCCGCAGGCGCACCCCGGGCGGCTCGTTCATCTGGCCGAAGACCATCACCGTCTTGTCGATGACGCCGGATTCCTTCATCTCGTTCCACAGTTCATTACCCTCACGGGACCGCTCCCCCACTCCCGCGAAGACGGAGAACCCGCCGTGCGCCGTGGCGATATTGCGGATGAGCTCCTGGATTATCACTGTCTTGCCCACGCCGGCACCACCGTAGGCCCCTATCTTACCCCCCTTGGTGAACGGCGTAATCAGGTCGATAACCTTTAAGCCCGTTTCCAGCAATTGGGGAGTCGTTTCCTGCTCATCAAAGGAAGGCGGTTGACGATGAATCGGCCAGT
Source organism: Dehalococcoidales bacterium (assembly GCA_016783135.1). GTDB lineage: Bacteria > Chloroflexota > Dehalococcoidia > Dehalococcoidales > Fen-1064 > DUES01. Next base: position 19,721 of record JADHXC010000043.1, read on the forward strand.
GTTCCTCGGCTTTGACTTCACCGAGGTTGTCTATCGCCTGCCCGGTAACATCAAACAGGCGTCCCAGGCTACCCCGGCCTACCGGCACGGCAATCGGTGCTCCCGTGTCCACTGCCTCCGTACCCCGCGATAAACCGTCTGTAGGTGCCAGCGACAGGCACCTGACCCAGTTATTACCGATATGCTCCTGGACCTCGAGGGTTGTCTTACCCTCTTCGGTGGCTATCTCTATCGCGTTGAACAACTTTGGCAGTTCATCGGGCGGGAACTCAACGTCAACCACCGTCCCGATAACCTGGACTACTCTACCCTTGGCCATGATAACCTCCAGTCTTCCCTGAGACCCCGGAACCTCTCTCGCTCCCCCGACGGCCTACTTCAGGGCAGCGGCACCACCGCTGATATCGAGAAGCTCCGTGGTGATTGACTCCTGACGGGCCTTGTTGTACATCAGGGTCAGGTCCTGAATAAGTTCGTTTGCGTTCTCGGTGGCGTTCCGCATCGCCACCATCCTGGCCGACTGCTCGCTGGCGATGGACTCCAGGATAGCGTGGTAGACCTCCATTTCCACGAAGCGTGGCAGGAGCTCTCCCAGCACTGCCTCCGCACTCGGCTCATAGATATACTCCACGT
>JADHXC010000011.1 GCA_016783135.1 Dehalococcoidales bacterium
CCCTATCTCTCCCTAGAAAGGAGGTGATCCAGCCGCAGCTTCCGCTACGGCTACCTTGTTACGACTTCGTCCCAATCATCAGCCCCACCTTCGGCGACTGCCTCCCGTGAGGGTTAGCCCATCGACTTCAGGTGTTGCCAACTTTCATGACGTGACGGGCGGTGTGTACAATCCCCGAGAACGTATTCACCGCGCTGTGCTGACACGCGGTTACTAGCAACTCCAACTTCATGCAGGCGAGTTTCAGCCTGCAATCCGAACTGAGGACGGCTTTGAGGATTTGCTCCAGATCGCTCTATTGCTACCCATTGTACCGCCCATTGTAGCGTGTGTGTAGCCCAAGGCATAAGGGCCGTGCTGACTTGACGTCATCCCCACCTTCCTCCCCGTTTTGCAGGGCAGTCTCGCCAGAGAGTGTAACTGGCAACAGGGGTTGCGCTCGTTGCAGGACTTAACCAAACACCTCACGGCACGAGCTGACGACAGCCATGCAGCACCTGTGACGGTTCCCGACTTAACGAGTCGTTACCCTTTCGGGTTCCTACTTCCGCCATGTCAAGCCTTGGTAAGGTTCTTCGCTTTGCATCGAATTAAACCACACGCTCCGCTGCTTGTGCGGGGACCCGTCAATTCCTTTGAGTTTTAGTCTTGCGACCGTACTCCCCAGGCGGGACACTTAACGCGTTAGCTTCGGCACAGAAAGGGTCGATACTTCCTGTACCCAGTGTCCATCGTTTATGGCGTGGACTACCAGGGTATCTAATCCTGTTTGCTCCCCACGCTTTCGGGCATCAGCGTCAGAAACAGCCCAGGAGGCCGCTTTCGCCACTGGTATTCCTCCCGATATCTACGCATTCCACCACTACACCGGGAATTCTACCTCCCTCTGCTGCCCTCGAGCTCAACAGTATCGGATGGTGCCTCCCAGTTGAGCCGGGAGATTTTACAACCGACTTGAAGAGCCGCCTGCGCCCACTTTACGCCCAGTAAATCCGGATAACGCTCGCCACCTACGTTTTACCGCGGCTGCTGGCACGTAGTTAGCCGTGGCTTATTCCCCGGGTACTGTCATTATTCATCCCCGAGAAAAGAGGTTTACGAACCGAAGCCCTTCATCCCTCACGCGGCGTCGCTGGATCAGGCTTTCGCCCATTGTCCAATATTCCCTGCTGCTGCCTCCCGTAGGAGTCTGGGCCGTGTCTCAGTCCCAGTGTGGCTGACCATCCTCTCAGACCAGCTACCGATAGTTGCCTTGGTAGGCCATTACCCCACCAACAAGCTAATCGGACGCAAGCCCCTCCTCAGGCAACCGAAGTTTTTCTTAGCGGGTCATACTACCCGCTACCACATGCGGTATTAGCCCCGATTTCTCGGAGTTATCCCCCACCTAAGGGCAGGTTACTTACGTGTTACTCACCCGTTCGCCACTATCCTTAACCCCGAAGGGCCAAGAACCGTTCGACTTGCATGCATAAGGCACGCCGCCAGCGTTTATCCTGAGCCGGGATCAAACTCTCCGTATTAAAGAATTGATTACTCAGAACCTTCCTTCCACTATCCAGTTGTTAAGGTACTATGTGCAACTAATTATCTTACCATAGCCTTCAGAACCATGTCAAGAAAAACAGGCAGGGTCCGCAGCCTTCTCTACAAGGGGCCGTCCGGCCCTAGGTCTGCTGTGCCTTGGTCCCACGACGTGAGGCATCAAGGTCAAGGCCGGGCCCGCTTCGACCGACCCGTCCCAGGGCATTGAGCTGACGGTGATAGGCAAAGAGAGCGCCTCTACCCATTATCTCTGCGTGGGTGTTGAAGGCCTCCTTCTGGACCGCTATTGCGTCCGGCGGGGCCTCAGCCAGCGTCTTTGCCAGGTTCCACACCTCTTCCTCCAGCTTGTCTGCAGGTACTGCCCTGTTGACCAGCCCAATACGTGCCGCTTCATTACCATCAATGATTCGCTGGGTCAGGAGCATTTCCTTGGCTTTACGGAACCCGAGGTAGGTTATCCACAGCGGCATACTGTCAACACCACCCCGGCCGACAGGGTGTCCGAGGAGAGCATCATCAGCGGCAATAGCTATATCGCACAGCATCTCCAGATAACACCCCGCAGCGAGACAGTAGCCATGCACCTGGGCGATGACAGGCTTGGGCAGGTTCATAATCCTCAGGTACCGTTCACTGATACCCCGCAAAGTACTGAGAGCATTGCTGACAGTCCACTGCTCATGCCCCTCAGGAACGCTGATGTAGTAGCTCCCTTTGAGGTCCCATCCGGTGCAGAAAGCCCTGCCGGTACCGCACAGTATCACAACCCTCACTTCAGGGTCATTCTCAGCCCGGCCAAAGGCGGTAATCAGGTCATCCCACAAGGCATGGCTCAGGGCGTTCATCTTGTTGCCCCGGTTCATGGTAATCCTGGCGATGTTTTCCTTGACTTCGTAGATGACGTTCTCCAGTTCCATAACAGCTCCTCCCTGTTTCTTATATTATAAACGCGAATTGCGGGTTTATAAATGATACCGCAAATGGCTCCCTCTGGCAAACAGCGACACAGCACCACTCACGGCTAGCAGCAGGCCCGCCGAGATAAGGCTTACACACGCAGGTTGTTTTACATACGCAATTTACCCGTAGTACAATGGGTTATAGCTTTATTACAGCAACATGGAAGGTGTGCAGACAGAATGGCGAAACGGCAAAAAGCGAGGAATATCGGCGAGCTCAAGGCCTCCGGCTACAAGCCGGTCACAATAAAAGAGGAAATGAGGCACAACCTGATAACCGCCATCAGGAAGAAGACGGACATATTCCCGGGGATTATCGGCTACGACCACAGCGTAATTCCCCAGGTCCAGAATGCGGTAATGTCCGGGCAGGATATCATCTTTCTGGGTGAGCGCGGCCAGGCGAAGTCGCGCATCATGAGGGCGCTTATTGCCCTGCTGAACAAAGAAGTTCCGGTCATCCAGGGGTGCGAGATAAACGACGACCCCCTGATACCGGTATGTCGCTACTGCCGCAACCGTGTGGCCGAAGAGGGAGACGCCACTCCGATTGACTGGCTGCCGCGAGAGGAGCGTTACGGCGAGAAGCTGGCCACGCCGGATATCTCAATTGCCGACCTTATCGGAGACGTCGACCCCATAAAGGTCGCCGAGGGCAGGTACCTTTCCGACGAACTGGCCATCCACTATGGCCTGATACCCAGGACCAACCGGGGCATATTCTGTATCAACGAACTGCCGGACCTCGCGGAGCGCCTGCAGGTGGGCCTCTTTAATTTAATGGAGGAACGGGACATCCAGATACGGGGCTACCGTATCCGGCTCCCCCTGGACATGTTCCTGGTAGCCAGTGCCAACCCGGAAGACTACACCAACCGGGGACGCATAATAACGCCGCTGAAGGACAGGTTCGGTGCCCAGGCAAGGACTCACTACCCGGCAAACATCGAGGACGAGATAACCATCATGGACATGGAGCGGCGGCAGTTCGGCAAGGACGAAATCGAGAGCTACACTCCCCCGTACATGAAGGAGATAATCGCTGAGGTTACCCATCTGGGCAGGAAGAGCCCGGATATCAACCAGCGCTCCGGTGTCAGTGTCCGGGTGTCTATTGCCAACTACGAGACAATAATCTCCAACGCCACCCGGCGTGCGGTGACCCTCGGAGAGAAGCTGGCCGTGCCACGCATCACGGACCTCCCCCACATCTACTCTTCCACCGGCTCCAAGATAGAACTGGAGGGGTTCGAGGAGACCAGAGAGGGCAAGCTAATCGACGACCTCATCAGGAAAGCAGTACTCAATGTTTTCAACCGGCACTATCGGTTGAGCAACCTGGAAGCGCTGATTACCCAGTTCAGTGAGGGGTTCAGTGTAGAGGTCTCCGACATGATGCCGGCTAAGGCTTACGTGCGTATCGCCAAGGAGATTATCGGTCTCCTAGAGGCTCTCAAGACAGTCGCTGACTCCGAGAGGCCGGAGGAAATAGCGTCTGCCGCCGAGTTCGTCTTCGAGGGGTGCCATGTGAACAAACGACTGAATAAATCCCGGCAAGACGGCAAGACCATCTATCGGAGCTAGCATGAGTATCTTCCGTTACTCAGAGTGGGACGGGACGCAGGAGTTCCTTGACTTCGACCATGAGGAGCTCATGGACGAGCTGGCGCGCAACCTCATGCAAGACGGCAGCATGTCCTATGCACTCTGGAAGATGCAGCGCCAGGGTATGAGGGACAGTCAGGGTAGACGTCTCCCCGGCCTGCAGGACCTGCTGCAGCGACTCCGCCAGAAAAAACAATCTCAGCTCGACAAGTACAAGCTCGGTTCCGTAATGGACGAAATCCGCAAAAAGCTGGAGGACGTAGTCAAGACCGAACGTCAGGGCATCCAGAAAAGGCTGGACGAAGCCAGGGAAAAGGTCGAAAAGGGTGCCGAGGGCGTGGACGAGGAACTGGGACAGAAGCTGCTCAAGAGGGTCGAGGACATGGCTGCCCAGAACCTGGAGAAGCTGGACGGCCTGCCCAAAGACATCGGTGGCCAGGTGAAGGAGCTTACCGACTACGACTTCATGGACGACGAGGCGCGGCAGAAGTTCCAGGAGCTTATGGAGATGCTCAAGCAACACGCCATGCAGTCCTACACCCGCGACCTTACCGAGAAGCTGAAGGAAATGGACCCGGAGACCCTGGCTAACATGCGGCACTTCGCGGAAGCGATAAACCAGATGCTGGAGCAGCGCATGAGGGGAGAAGAACCGGACTTCGAGAAATTCATGGAGCAGTTCGGCGACTTCTTCGGTCCCAACCCGCCACAGAGTCTCGATGAGCTAATCGAGCGTCTCCAGAAGCAAATGGCACAGGCACAATCTCTGCTGGATAGTATGTCGGCAGAAGACCGGAACTCGCTGGACAGCCTGCTACGCTCAATACTGGATGAAGCCACCCAGTACGAGCTCGCCAAGATGAACGCCAACCTGGAGGCGCTGTATCCCGGTGAGAAACTGGGGCGGCAGTACAACTTCACCGGTGAGGAATCCATTTCCTATTCCGAGGCCCTGAAGCTCATGGAGATGCTCCAGGAGATGGACAAGCTCGAATCGGACCTCAAGGAGGCGCAGTACAATCGCTCCCTGGATACCATAGACGAAGAGATGGTCAAGGAGTTGATAGGTGAGGATGCCGCCCAGGACCTGGAACAACTGCGTAATATCACCAGGATACTGGAAGAAGCGGGCTACATTCAGTCGAAGGGCGGCAGGTATGAGCTGACGCCCCGAGGAATGCGCAAAATAGGACAGAGAGCACTGAAGGATGTCTTCTCGCAGCTAAAGAAGGACCGCACCGGGACCCACAACCTAGACCGTAAAGGTCAAGGTACCGAGCGGATGGAGGAGACCAAGCCATACGAGTACGGCGACCCCTTCCATCTGCACCTGGAGAAGACCATCATGAACTCCATCTACCGGGAGCAGCAGACGCCACCGCTGAAGCTGACCCCGGACGACTTCGAGATATACAGGATGGAAGAAATGACGCGGTCGGCAACGGTACTGATGCTCGACCTTAGCCTGTCGATGCCGATGAGGGGCAACTTTCAGGCCGCCAAGCAGGTGGCCATCGCCCTCGACGGGTTGATAAGGACACAGTACCCGAAGGATACGCTGCACGTAATCGGTTTTTCCAGCTACGCGCGGGAGTTGAAAAAGCAAGACCTGCCCTACATGGGCTGGGACGAGTTCGACCCGTACACCAACATCCAGCACGGCCTCTATACGGCCAGGAAGCTGCTCGCCAGGGAACGGTGCAACAACAAGCAGATACTGATGGTATCGGACGGGGAGCCTACGGCGCATATCGAGGACGGTAATATCTACTTCCAGTACCCTCCCAGCATGCGCACCATCCAGCTTACGCTGCGCGAGGTAAAGCGCTGCACTCAGCAGAACATCGTGATAAACGTCTTCATGCTCGACGAGAGCCAGTTCCTGAATGCGTTCGTCTCCCAGATGGCGCGCCTCAACAAGGGGAGGGTGTTCTACACGAGTCCGGATACCCTGGGCGAGTACATGCTGGTGGACTACATGTCCAGCAAGAAAAGCAGGCTGTAGGAGAGGGAAGACCTCCAAGAAATCCTTCGGCACAAGTGGCCAGGGTGTGAGGTGTTCCAGGTTGACCTGAGTCTCCCCTCGCTCTACAATGTATGCCACCATACATTACCAGCACGCATCCATATGCGACCTCTCTAGCAAGAACGCTAGTCAGAAGGAGATACTGGAATGAAACTGGAAGGCAAGGTAGCTATTGTGACAGCCGCAGGCAGGGGTATTGGACGTGGCATTGCCCTGTGTCTTGCCGAAGAAGGAGCGGACGTAGTCGTCAACTCTTACCGGGAAGAGACGACAAAAGCGGTCGCCGAGGAAATCGAAGCAATGGGTCGGCAAACGCTTGCCATTGCCGGAGACATCACCACCCCTGACAAGATTGTCCAGGTGGTTGAAGATGCTGTCAAAACATTTGGCAGGATAGATATTCTGGTGAATAATGTTGGCGGGAGTCCGGCGAGCCCCAGAGAACCGAGCAGCGGACCGCTCGCGCAAGAGGTCCTGGCGTGGGATGTCACCTATGAGCAGAATCTCCGGGCAACAGTCCTGATGTGCGAGGCCGTAGCCCCCCATTTCATCGAGCGAAAGAGTGGCAAGATAATAACTATATCATCGATAGCCGGACGGTACGGCCTCCCGGCAACCGATTATGCCCCTGCCGCCTACTGCAGCATGAAGGCTGGCCTGATACGCTACACCCAGTTTCTGGCTGACAGACTTGGGCCCAGTAGTATCAACGTCAACTGTGTCTGCCCTGGTATTATCTACACCGATGCCTGGAAGAGAGCTTCAGTCCTGACGGTAGAAAACCGGCCTGAGTTCAAAGGTATGGACCCCAGGGAGTGGTTCCTCGGGATATCCGCTGGCAAGTATCCGGAACTATTAGAAGGCTTTGTTACACCTCTGAGGAGAGAGCAAACAGTCGAGGATATTGGCCGGGCGGTCGTTTTCCTGGTTTCTGACGATGCTGCGAATATCACGGGCCAGGCCTTCAATATTGATGGTGGTATGATTAAGAGCTAGTGTATTGCTTCCTAAATATCGTTATTTAGCCAATGACACTGGCTCTAACAGAATGATGAAAAACCTTTTCGACCAACCCCCGTGCGGCCCTTCTGGGCCGCCTTCCCCTTCCTGGCCAGGAATGGGGGATATTATATCTGGGGGACACCCCCAGACCCCTGCCAGAGGGGGTGCCCCTCTCAGAAGAGGGGTTTCGGCCCCTCAGAAGGGGTCTGCCCTCTGGACTCCTCTTTTCAACACACTGCTAAACTCCTTAGCCAGATAGCTATGGTGGAAACCATTCTTTTATAAGGTTCGGCGAGCTAACGAAGTGTTAGAGACACTACACTAGGTACTATCCCTACTCAATAGAGAGAAAGAGGGTGGTGCTTATGTCAAGCTGAAGCTAGCTTCTTCGCCGTCCCGGTCAGACCTGTATACCTACGGACCGTTCTCCAGGTCTTTCCTCAAGTAGTAGTCCAGTACCTTTCGGGCGGCACGTGCAGCGCGTCCCATTGATGGATAGAATGGAATTCCGGCCTTGATAAGGTCTGTCCGGGCCTGGCTCACTACCTTTCCGCTGAGGTCGCCGTACTGGTCACTGCCAGAGCCGTCCTCACTCACAACCACCAGCAGCGGCTTGCCAATCTCTTCCTTCAACTGCCGGTATCCCTCAATGGTGCTCTTTAGTCGCATGTCTGCCGCATCTCCCCGGGACAGCGTAAACATGACGTTCTCGTTGAGGCGGCCGATGAGGATGTGGTAGTTCTCATTGGAGCCCATCAGGCGCATCATGTCGAGGTCGGTGAACCCGAAGCCGCCGATTATGGATACGTCCACCGGGTTGCTCACCCAGTCCCATATCTCGATACCCCCGTCCCGCAGTTCTTTGCGTATCTCGTCCGGTAAAGGTACCACCACGAGACCTTCTTCCTCGCACTCGTCAGCAGCAAGGACACTGGGGCCACCCCCACCACCGACGATGCCTGCTCCAGCTCCCCGTATCGGCGGCAAATTATGAAACGAGGTGGCCAGGTCTACCATCTCATCGAAGTTTGCCGCAGAGACGGCTCCTGCCTGGGTCACCATGGCCTCCCACGTTTTCAACGAACCGGCCAGAGAGGCGGTGTGTGATGCCACCGCTCTCGTTCCCGCTTCCCCACGACCGCCCTTGATGACAATCACCGGTTTCTTTCTTGCCGCTCTGCGTAAAGCAGGGAAGAAACTGTGGCCATCCCGAACACCTTCAACGTATACTGTAATAACTGTTGTTTCAGTGTCTTCGGTGAAGTACTCCAGGTAATCGGCTTCACTGAAATCAAGGGCGTTGCCGTAGCTGATTACCTTGCTGAAACGGAGTCCGCGCTTTCCCGCCAGGCGGACAAAGAGGGCGGCACCTCCGCCGGTCTGGGACAGCATTCCAATTGTACCGGCTTCCTTTGGTAAATTGTACCCGAAAGACATGCCGTGCCCGGGGTGGTAGACGCCCATGCAGTTGGGACCTATCAGGCGGATGTTATACTTCCGCGCCCGTTTCAGTACTTCCTGTTCCAGGTCGGCGGCATCCTTGCGTCCGGTCTCACTGAAGCGCGCCGTGTAAAGATGTACCGCTTTGACCTGCTTCTGACCGCACTCCTCGAGCATACCGAGAACCAGGTTACTGGGAACGCAGGAGATTACGTAGTCGACGGTGCCGGGGATGTCCAACAGGCTGGGGTAAGCCTTGAGCCCCAGTATTTCCGGATACCGGGGATTAACCGGATAAAGTTTGCCACGGAAGCCGTATTCCAGCAGGTGAGTCGTATAGCTGTAGCCCCAGGACCTCTCACTACCGGAGGCCCCGACTACGGCAACCGACTTCGGGTGCAGGATTTCGTCCAGTATTTCTACTACCGACATCCACAAACCTACCGGATGGTCCCCATCACAGCGGGACTGATGGTGAGGGGACGCCAGCACTCACAGGGGATAAACACTACCGTTTCTTCTCGTAGTAGGATATCATCTTGCCCACGGCGCTGGCCGCCCGCCGAATACCGGGGAACATGGGGTAGTGCGCCTCAATCAGCCTGCTCTTCAGTTCATCATTGATTTTCTCGTACCTGGCAGCTTCGCGGCCAGTGCCACGGGGCCTATCGCCAAACACAAGGACAACCGGTTTGCTGTTCATATGCTCAAATCCATACTGGGCCATGTGCTCATCAATGGAAAACCGCCGCCCTCTGTGCCACGGGCCAGAGACAAAGAGAATCATCATGTCGAAATCCGGGTGCTGGGCCATGAGCCGGGTTATTGCTGCAGTGTCGTTATGGTCGCCCATAGAGATGGAGAAATCCGCCGGGTTACCTATCCAGTCCCAGACGGGATTACCCCGCCTCCTCAGTTCTTCCCGGATATCATCCGGTAACGGGATTACATCGAGGCCGGCTTCTTCGCAGAGGTCGGCAGCAAGTACACTGCTGCCGCCACTACCACCGGTAACACCGACTCGCCGCCCTTTGAATGGTGGTAGAAAGTAGAAGGCAACCGCGATATCGACAAGCTCTTCAAGGTCCCTGGCTGTGACTACCCCGGTCTGATTGACAACAGTCTGCCATATCTCGCGGGAGCCTGCCAGTGATGCCGTGTGCGAGGCAGTTGCCCTGGTCCCGGACTCACCCCGACCACCCTTGACCGCAATAACCGGCTTGACCGCGGCCAACTCACGCAGGGCTTTCAGGAACCTGGGACCGTCCCTGACGCCTTCGATGTACAGCAGGACCATTTTGGTCTCCGGGTCCTGTGCGAAGTACTCCAGATAATCACATTCGTTGAAATCAAGGGCATTGCCGTAGCTGATGGCCTTACTGAAACGAATGCCCCTGGCTGCGGCACCACCAACCATCTCCCCGACAGCCTGCCCGCTCTGGGAGACCACGCCAACCGAACCGGACTCACTGGGCATGCCGCTATTAAAAGAGATACCCATTGCCGGATAGTAGATGCCCATGCAGTTCGGGCCGATAAGACGGATACCAGCCTCTCTGGCCTTCCTCAGTATGTCCTGCTCCAGTTGAGCGGCATCCTTGCGTCCGGTTTCACTGAAACGTGCCGTGAACAGGTGGACCAGCTTCACTCCCTTCTCGGCGCAGTCATCGAGCAGGCCCAGCACCCCGGCTGCCGGAATGGATGAAATGACGTAATCGACAGGACCGGGAATATCCCTTACCCGGGGGTAAGCCTTCATGCCCATTATCTCGGTATATTTTGGATTAACGGGGTAGATATCACCCTTGAAGCCCAGCTCCAGGAGAGGTGCAACGAAACCTCCTCCCCGACCGGACTTCGAAGCACCAACCACGGCGATTGACCTCGGGCGCAGTAATTCCTCCAGAGGGTGAGCGGACATCGACAGGACCTCCCCAACAGTGCTTTTCAGTCACTGTCAACGGATACCGCCAGCAGGTTGGCAGGTGATACTGGGGTAATAGCTCGTGTGCCGGTGCGCCCCGCATTGCGGGCGGTGCCCAAAGAAGAGGGCGTTGAAACCAGCGCCCTCTTCGCCCCAATGGCGATATGTTGACAGCCTTATACCATTACAAATAATATGATACACGATTTAGCCACGGTCTGGCAAATATGATAGAATGTAGACCGGCGATACACCAGTGGGGGAGGCAGTCTGTCATGGCCAGGACCACAGCCGGAAAAGAGCCACAACTGCACGTAGAGTCGCTGACCTGGGAAGACGTAACCTGGGTCAACATTGAAGGGCCTACGGAGCGGGAGACGGAGTACCTGGCCCAGAACTATCCTTTCCACCCCCTGGACCTGGACGATTGTCTCAGTCGTATTCAGAGACCCAAGATAGACGAGTATGATGACTACCTTTTTCTCGTCTTACACTTCCCGGTTTTCAATAAAAAGACACGCGTAACAACGCCCAGCCAGGTATCTGTATTCATCGGGCAGAACTACCTGATAACACTGCACAGGGGAGACCTCAAGCCGCTGGTGAACCTGTTCCGGCAGTGCCAGCTTGAAGAGGAGTTCCGGCACTGGGCGATGAGTGGGGGGACAGGTAACCTCCTGTACCGGATAGTCGACCGGCTGGTCGATTACTGCCTGCCGATACTGAATAAGATTGGCAGTAACATCGACAGGGTAGACGATGAGATTTTTTCGCGTATTATGCCCCACGCGATAAGGGATATCTCCGAGTTACGCCGAGACGTAATTTCTTTCCGGCGTATTATCTGGCCGCTGCGGGCAGTATCGGGAGGCCTCTGGTCAAAGGTCCGCCGCTTCACGGAGGCGGATATGGAGATTTACTTCGACGACCTGGTGGACCATATCGACAAGATAAGGGACGGGCTCGATGAGTACAAGGAGAGAATCGAGGGACTGAATGATACCCACGACTCCCTGGCAACGAACCGCACCAACGAGATAGTCCGAATGCTGACCGTAATCGCCACCATCATGCTGCCGATTACGGTCGTAGCCAGTATCTTCGGTATGAATATCCCCCTGGGACCCTTCGGGGACTCCAAACTATCCGCCCTCTATGTCTCCCTTATCTGCCTGGCAATCATTGCTGCCATGCTCTACTTCTTCCGTCGCCAGCACTGGATTTAACAATGAATGCCTCTCCCCGGTTCGTGGTCATCGCCGCCGTCTTCGTTACCTGCCTCATCACTGCCAACGTCATCGCTGTTAAGGTGGTAAGCCTGGGACCCTTGATTCTACCCGCGGCGATATTCGTTTTCCCCCTGAGCTACATCTTCGGGGATGTCCTGACTGAAGTCTACGGGTATCACCAGGCAAGGAAGATAATCTGGCTCGGTTTCGCCTGCAACCTGGTCTTCGTCTTTTTCGCCTGGGTGGGGCAGATTATGCCGTCAGCACCGCTCTGGGAAGGCCAGGAGGCCTACGTGAGCATCATCGGCTATACACCACGGTTACTGTCCGCCTCTTTCCTCGGCTACCTTGCCGGCGAATTTACCAACTCCTTTATCATGGCAAAGATGAAGGTCATAACCCGGGGGCGCTGGCTGTGGACAAGGACCATCGGCTCCACGCTGGTGGGACAGGGTCTGGATACCCTGATATTTATTACCCTGGCCTTCGTGGGCACTCCGGTCTTTGCACTGGTGATGGTCCTCCACCACTGGCTGGCCAAGATAGTAATTGAGGTGGCGGCAACGCCGCTGACGTACCTCACAGTGAATTCCCTCAAGAAGCGTGAGGGTACGGATATCTACGACCACGAGACGAACTTCAATCCGTTCTCTATTCGGGAACGGCAACGAAAGGCTGCCAGGCAATGAATATTCGCTTTCTGGGGGCACACAATATCGAATCACAGGAGACCGGTTGTATCTGCCTGCTCATCGATGATGTCCTGGCGATAGACGCCGGGGCACTGACCTCCAGCCTGTCCTTCGCGGCACAACGGGCACTCAAGGCGGTGCTGCTCACCCACCGACACTACGACCACATACGAGACGTGCCCAGCCTGGCAATGAACTTCTACCACTCCGGTACCTCCGTCTGTGTGTACTCCACGAAGGATGTTTATGAAACTCTGTCCTCCTACCTCTTCGACGGACGACTCTACCCCAACTTCCTGGAGAGACCGGCGGAAAACCCGGCAGTCCGGTTCACGATAATGGAACCGTACTCTATAGAGCAGATTGCCGGCTATTCTGTCCTGCCCGTCCCGGTAAATCACTCGGTGACAACAGTGGGGTACCAAGTCACATCACCGGAAGGCAAAGCGTTGTTCTACACCGCGGACACCGGACCGGGGCTCGAAGAATGCTGGCAGCACGTATCCCCCCGGGTACTCATCACCGAGGTTACGCTACCCGACAGGTTTTCTGAAATAGCCCTGGAGGCCGGGCACATGACCCCGACCCTGCTGAAGCAGGAAATGCTTACCTTCCGCAAAGTCAAAGGTTACCTGCCTGAGATAGTCACTGTGCACATGAGTCCGGAGATGGAGGATGAAATAAGAATCCAGATTAAAGATGTCGCCGAAACCCTGGGTACACCCATCACCATCGCTTATGAAGGTATGCAACTCCAAGTCTAGTATTTCCAGGCTCAAGCGGGATATACAGGTGCAGCCAGACAGCGTTAAGACCGGAGGCCGGTATCATTCAATAACATGAGTATCAGCGAAGCTCCGAAGTTTATAGTTGACCTCAACGTCGGCAGACTCGCACGGTGGCTGCGGATGATGGGTTACGACACCCTGCTGTTCGACCACGGTGAAGACTACCGCATGATACGCATTGCCCTGGACCAGGCAAGGACTATCATCACCAGGGACACCCGCATTATGGAACGGCGCGTGATAACCAGCGGGCGATTGCGAGCTATTCTCGTCAACGGCGACCGCCCCGAAGAACAGATGTGCCAGGTGATTGAGCACCTGCATCTCGACATCGACTTCAGGCCGCTCAGTCTTTGCCTGGAGTGCAACCAGCCCCTGGTGGAGCGGGGCAAGGAAGAGGTGGCCGACCGGGTGCCGCCCTACATCTTTCAAACGCAGGAGCAGTTTGTGGAATGCCCTGCCTGCCACCGGGTCTACTGGAAAGGAACCCACTGGCAGGCAATGACCCGGAAGCTGCACGGGTTCGCACTTGGTCAGTCCGGACGGAGCACCCATCCCGGGGAGCGGCTGTCGGAGGGGAGGTAGATGGAGAAGCAGAGCAGGTACGGTGAGGTAACTGAAGCCCTGATGGCCGGTTTGACCGGAGTAGTGGGTGAGAGTAACATCCTGACCGGAGACGAGAGGGAGAACTACTCCCGTGACGAGGCGCCGGGGTCAGACCGGGCCATACCTGACCTGGTGGTGAAACCGGGGAACAGCCAGGAGGTCGCCGGGGTCCTGAGGCTGGCCAACGAGGCAAGGATTCCGGTCATCGTACGAGGTGCCGGGACGGGTCTTGCCGGAGGTGCCGTGGCTTTCTACGGGGGGATTGTCCTTTCCATGGAGAGGATGAACCGCATACTGGAGATAGACCGGCTCAACTTCGTGGCCACTGTAGAGCCGGCGGTCACGCTGGAGGAGCTGTACCAGGCGGTGGAGGAGTGCGGGCTCTACTATCCCCTGTACCCCGGAGAGAAGAGCGCCGCGGTCGGCGGGAATGTCGCCACCAACGCCGGCGGTATGAGGGCCGTCAAATACGGTGTGACCCGGCATTTCGTTCTGGGCCTGGAAGTGGTGCTACCGACCGGAGAAATCATAGAGACGGGCGGGAAGTTCGTCAAGTGCAGCACCGGGTATGACCTCACCCAGTTGCTCATCGGGTCGGAGGGAACACTGGCAGTGATAACCAGGGTCATGCTCAGGCTGACCACTCGGCCGGGGCAGACGGAGATACTCTTCGTCCCGTTTCACAGCCTGCATGAGGCTATAGAGTCTGTTCCCGATATCCTGGCGCGGGGGATTATCCCCGTCGGCATCGAGTTCATGCAGAAGGACGCAATACGGCTAGTCGAGGAGTTCACCGGCAAGGAGATACCCCTGCACGACCACGAGGCCTTCCTGCTGATAATCGTCGAGGGGACCGACTCCGATGAGATACACCGCATTTCCAACGATATCAGCGAGGTCTGTCTGAGCCACGGGGCAGTTGACGTCTACATACCCGGCAGTGAACGGGCCAGGAGAAACCTGATGGAGGCCAGGGAGAAGTTCTACCCGGCAGCGGTGCACTTCGGGATACTGGACATTACCGATGTGGTCGTTCCACGCAGTCGAATAGCCGACTTCATGGCAGGGGCCAGGAAGGCCGGTGAGGAATTCGGCATACCCCTGGTGGCCTGTGGACACGCCGGAGATGGTAACGTCCATCTGTGCCTCATGGATGACGGGTCAGGCACACCACCGGAAAAGGCAAAGGAGCTTCTCACCCGAATAATCGAGGTGGGAGTGTCAATGGGAGGAACAGTCTCCGGCGAGCATGGGCTTGGCTCAATCAAGAAGGAGTACCTGGCACTCGCCTACGATGAGTCTGGGATAGACCTGATGCGACGGATAAAGCGTGCCTTCGACCCGAACAACATCATGAACCCGGGCAAGGTATTCGATATGGAGTAGACCCGGAATGTTCGGCATCCCTTGACCGCTTTCCAGCTTGTTGCTACACTGCAAATAAAGCTTCACATGAAGCTTCATGTGAAGGGGGTATCCAGAATCAGGCATGATGGTTAGTCACCGACGGTTTATCTGGGGGCAACTCTATGAAAGTCGTAACTGTTGACGAGATGCGCAGTATCGAAGAGGCCTGTGCCAGTATTGGCCGACCTCCCAGCGTGCTCATGGAGAATGCCGGGAAGGCAGTGGCAGAGCAGGTCAGGGATGCAGTGGGTACCGTTGAGGGACAGGGTATTCTCCTCCTTATCGGACCGGGAAACAACGGCGGCGACGGCCTGGTCTCTGCCCGTTACCTGCATGATCGGGGAGCGCGTGTCAGCGTCTATCTTCTCGGTAACAGGCACGCAGACGACCCGAACCTGAAACTGGTCCAGGAGCGTAAAATCACCTGTGTCCAGACAGCCCAGGATGAGAACCTGACCACGCTTGGGGCAATGCTCTCATTAGCGAGTGTCGTTATCGATGCCATATTCGGCACCGGCCGGAGCCGTCCCCTCTCAGGTATTTACCGGAAGGCGCTTGAGGCAGTGAGCCGTGAACAGGCAAGTCGCCCGACCCTCCGTCTTTTCGCGCTGGACCTGCCGTCAGGCCTCGACGCCGACACCGGCTCGGCCGATGTCGCCTGCCTCCACGTTGACAACACGATTACGCTCGGCTTCCCCAAGGTCGGCCTTTTCAATGCCGCTGAAGCGGCGAGGGCCGGCCAAATCACCACCGTTAACATCGGTATACCGGACGGTCTGGCCGATGAGGTAGCCGTGGAGCTTATCTCCGATGCCTGGGTCCGGTCTGTACTCCCGAAACGCCCACTGCTGGCCAACAAAGGGAGTTTCGGCAGGGTCATGGTCGTTGCCGGCTCCGAACGGTACATCGGTGCTGCCTATCTCGCCTGCAGCGGTGCGATGAGGGTCGGTGCCGGACTGGTCACCCTGGCCACGACACCGACAGTGCAGTCAATCGTAGCCTCCGCACTTATCGAAACAACCTACCTGCCCCTGCCTGAGACCCATCGCGGCATTTTTTCACCAGAGGCTGCCGGACTCCTGCACGAGGAACTGGACAGCTACGGCGTCCTCCTGATGGGCTGCGGCCTGGGACAGAGTCCGCCAACGGTGGAATTCATCAGGGAAGTCCTGTTCGGGCAAAACCCGGCACGCTTGCCCCTGGTGCTGGATGCCGATGCCCTTAACATACTGGCAGGGGTCCCAGACTGGTGGCAACAGCTACCCGATGGTGCTATACTTACTCCACACCCCGGCGAGATGTCCCGGCTGGCCGGAGTCACTGTCGACGAGGTGCAATCGGACAGGATAGGGACTGCCAGAAGGACTGCCCGGGAGTGGCGGAAAACGGTCGTTCTAAAGGGTGCGTATTCCGTTGTCGCCGCACCGGACGGACAGTGCATGGTGAGCGCGATAGCCAACCCCGGACTTGCCTCGGCAGGGACCGGCGACGTTCTGGCCGGTGCTATCGCCGGACTGCGGGCGCAGGGCCTATCGCCTTCAGAGGCCGCCGCCTGCGGTGTCTATCTACACGGTCAGGCCGGAGAGAGTGTTAGGGCCAGGTTAGGGGATACCGGCATGGTGGCCAGCGACCTGCTCATAGCGCTGCCGCTGGTCATCAAACAGCTTAAAGAAGATATAAATGACACTACCTCTGCGAAGTAAGGAAATGCTGCTGGCAATTGACATCGGTAATACCAATGTCACCTTCGGGGTCTTCGACGGGGAGAACCTGCTGGCTACATGGCGTATGGCTACCGACGTCGACAAGATGCCGGACGAATACGCAATCGCAATGCTGAGCATGCTCAGTCACCGGAACCTGGCACCATCGAATGTCACGGGAATAGCCATGTGCAGTACTGTTCCTCCACTGAACACTATCTTTGAGGAGATGTTCCAGCGGTACTTCGACATCACTCCACTGATAGTGAGTCCGGGTGTCAAGACCGGAGTACGCATCCGTATGGACAATCCCAGGGAGGTAGGCCCAGACCGGATTGCTAATACCGCCGCTGCCCATCACCTCTACGAAGGCCCCGTAATCGTGGTAGACGTCGGGACAGCGACCACATTCGACGTGGTCTCCAGTGAGGGTAACTTCATAGGCGGAGCCATTGCTACCGGTCTCGGTACCGCAGCCGAAGCCCTTTTCCAGCGGGCAGCGGCGCTGCCCAGGATAGAACTGGTCGCTCCGAAGCGGGCAATCGGCACGAGCACCATCATGGCAATGCAGTCCGGCATTGTTTTCGGATACGTGGGGCTGGTGGAAGGGATAGTTGCCCGTATCCAGCAGGAACTGGGTGAGAAGGCGGTCGTTGTGGCCACCGGTGGCTACGCGGACATAATTGCCAGAGAAACCAGCGTGATTGACAGTATGAACCCCAATATCACGCTGATAGGACTGAGACTTATCTACCTGATGAATGCCTGATGGCCCCTAATGGGGCCATCAGGTTGACCGAACCTAACGGTTCGGCTACCTGATTTGATGGTCAGATTGGCCTAACCTGGCAGTTGGTCTGCCTGACCTTCAGGTTAGCCTGATGCAAGCATCAGGCTAAGCCCACTCTTTTATGGAGGTGGGAGGATGCTAGCTGAGAAGACAGTAGTACTGGGAGTGACCGGAGGCATTGCCGCCTACAAGGCGGCCGACCTGGCGAGCAAGCTTACCCAGGGCGGGGCTACGGTGAACGTTATCATGACCGGGTCCGCCATGGAGTTCGTTGCACCGCTGACATTCCGTGCCATCACGCACCGACCGGTGGTCACCAGCATGTTCGAGCTTACCTCCGAGTTCAGCGTTGAGCATGTCGCCCTGGCCGAGGCGGCGGATATAGTGGTAATTGCCCCGGCAACGGCAAACGTCATCGCCAAAATCGCCACCGGCATTGCCGACGATATGCTGACCACTACCGTCCTCGCCACCGAGGCACCGGTCGTCCTGGCACCGGCGATGAACGTCAACATGTGGCAGAACCCGGTCACCCGGGAGAACGTCGCCCGTCTCAAGGACAGGGGGTTCACATTCGTCGGGCCGGGGTACGGTCGGCTTGCTTCGGGCAGTATGGGCCTGGGGCGCCTCGTCGACATCGGCGAAATCATGGG
This sequence comes from Dehalococcoidales bacterium, assembly GCA_016783135.1. GTDB lineage: Bacteria > Chloroflexota > Dehalococcoidia > Dehalococcoidales > Fen-1064 > DUES01. The sequence continues at coordinate 18,370 of JADHXC010000011.1, forward strand.
CACCGTGCAGCAGGTGCTGGGCAGAAAGGGCGACCTCGCCGGGAAATGTATCGTTGTTACCGCCGGTGGTACGCGTGAGGCCATCGACCCGGTGCGCTATATCGGGAACCGCTCCTCGGGCAAGATGGGCTTTGCCCTGGCGGAAGCAGCCCGGGACAGAGGGGCGACGGTTACGTTGATTACCGCCCCGGTATCCCTGCCGGTACCGGCGGGCATGGAGGTTATCAACGTAGAATCAGTCGTTGAAATGAAAGAGGCGGTAGCAAAGGCCACAACGAAAGCGGATGCGCTGATAATGGCGGCCGCTCCCGCCGACTACGTGGCGAAGAGTGTCGCCGACCAGAAGATAAAGAAGGGGTCTGCTGCCCTCAGCGTAGACCTGGTGAAGGCACCGGACATCATCAGCGAAGTCAGCGGGGACTTCATCAAGGTGGGCTTCTCCGCCGAGACGGAGAACCTGCTGGCCAACGCCCGGGAGAAACTGGAGCGAAAACGGCTTGACCTGATGGTAGCCAACGATGTTACCACCGCCGACAGCGGCTTCGCCGTGGATACCAACAAGGTGACCATCATCGATAGAGAAGGCAAGACGGAAGACCTGCCCCTGATGACCAAGCGAGAGGTGGCCGACAGGGTGCTCGACAGGGTGGTGGGGATGGTGGGGTAAAATGCCCGGAGGTGGCAATATGCTACTGATTGGCGGTGTGCGAGCCGATGAAGAAATACTATCTTGAAATCCTAGAAGAGTAAAGAGGGATTATTCGGTAACCTATCCCCCTGACCCCCTTCCCTTTCTAAGGGAAGGGGGATAAAAATAAGAGGGGGTGAAACCCCCTCTTTGGAATCTCTCCCTCTTATCAAAGGGATAGGGCTAAAGGAGAGGGAGATACAGGTCGAGGACTCTTCGAGGCATGAGGGTGGTACAAGCCCACGGTAGCCAAGGGAGAGATTGCAGATAGGGTACTGGACAGGGTGGTGGAGCTTCTGGCTTAACGGTAGAAGCTTAGTATAGATTAGAACGTAAGCTTGGAATTCGATATATTCATGGCGTATCGTCTGGGAACAGGAAGAAGAGGAAGGGCGTAGGAGATAAACCAGAACAAGAGAGAGTAAGACTAACTAGACCTATAATTAGGAATGATAGGCAATCATGAAGGTCACCAGACACAGACTTAAGTATTATCCGTTTCCTAGCGAGAAGGACAAGACAGGGAAGGAACAGAGAGAGTACGTAATTGGCGAAGCCCTCTTGAGAGACAAGGGGATACCTGAAGATGAACTAGCAACACTAGATATCGTGCGTCCTGACCCCCCAGACCTTCGTATCAATACGAAGGATTATGGTCAATTGGGAATTGAAGTCACAGAAGCAGTGCCACACAGCAGGGAGAATATTCACAGAGGTAAGCAGTTCCTAGAAGAGCTTAGACGTCGCCTCGAAACACTAGGAACAAAGCCCCAAAGACGGTTGAATATTCTTCTGAACAGAAGTAGGTTCTGCATGCCAAAGCTAAAGGAAGAAGAAATCGAGCATATTGCTCACCAGACTGACGATTATTGCAGAAGGGACAGCTTCCCTGATGTCGATACCGAAGTCACAGATGTAGGTCCTTTCAAGATCAAGGTCTCTAGTGTCAGTTCTTCCTCATCATACAGAATGGTAGCAGGAAACCCGCCAATTCACATATCCATCGTGCCTGCATCAGGTGCATTTGACTATCCTGCGGGACAATATCAGAATAACCTTCTCTTTGGCGACAACACTGGATTTCCTATTGACAGTGAGCAAATAAAGGAAAGCATTAGCCACATAATGCAGCCTAATAAGAAGGGTAGACCTGCCTTTCCTGCAGATATATTGGTGATTTGGGCGATGATAGGCTCTCTTGGTTTTGATGAAGTATCTGAAGAGATAAGAAGGGGTCTGTTGTGTGGTCTATCATTCTCGGGCATATACATACTACAAATCACCCAAGGCAAGAACGAGTACATTGTTCACGTCACTACTGTTAGGGAACACCCGAGATTTCAGGTCAAGAATTGAAATGGAGAACAGGTGATAGATATCAGAACCGCCACTATACCAGGGGGTTTCGTCTTTCCCTTGTCAAGTGGGAGTGAAATGAGGGTGGCCCAGACAAGAAAAACCTCGGAGAAACAAGCATGACACAGGTCCCACAAATCGAACCGGAGATGCCCAAAGCCTACGAGGCTGCCAGAGTGGAACCGAAGTGGTTCAAGTTCTGGCTGGAGAAGGACTACTTCCGGGCCGAAATAGACCCCGACAAGAAGCCCTTCACCGTCATGATGCCCCTGCCCAACGTCACCGGCGACCTGCACATGGGGCACGTCTGCTTCCTGACCCCGGAGGACATTCTCACCCGCTGGCACCGGATGAAGGGCGATTCCGCACTGTGGCTGCCCGGTATCGACCACTCCGGAATCGGTGCCCAGGTAGTCGTGGAGCGGATACTCGCTGAAGAAGGCCTTACCCGGTACGATATCGGCCGTGAGAAGTTTATCGAGAGGATGCACCGGTGGGCGGAGCAGTGCCGCAAGACCATAACCGAGCAGGAGCAGCGACTGGGCTCTTCGTGCGATTGGAGTCGGGAGAGGTACACCCTGGAGGAAGGACCCTCACGGGCAGTACGCACCGCCTTCGTCCGTCTATATGATAAAGGCCTCATCTACAAGGGAGAGCGCATCATCAACTGGTGCCCGCGTTGCGCCACCGCCATCTCCGACCTGGAAGTGGACCACAAGGACCTGACCGGCCACCTCTGGTACGTCCGCTACCCTCTCGCGGATGGCAGCGGCTACGTCACTGTGGCCACGACAAGACCTGAGACCATCCTCGGTGATACCGCCGTAGCCGTGAACCCCGACGATGAGCGGTTCAAGGACATGGTAGGCAAGAAGGTCATCCTGCCCGCCGTCAAACGCGAGATTCCAATCATCGCCGACAGTGCCGTCGACCCCGCATTCGGTACCGGTGCCGTCAAGATAACCCCGCAGCACGACCCCGTGGACTTCGAGGTGGCCCAGCGCCACAACCTTCCCCTGGTGAACATTCTTAACAACGACGCCACCATGAACGAGAACGCCGGGCCTTATGAAGGCATGGACCGGTTTGCCTGCCGAAAGGCGATAGTGGCCGACCTGGAGAAAGACGGCTTGCTCGTGAAGATAGAGCCCTACTCCCACTCGGTGGGACACTGCATGAGGTGCCAGACGGTCATCGAACCTCTGGCCAGCAAGCAATGGTTCGTCAGCATGAAGCCGCTGGCCGGACCGGCGATAAACGCCGTGGTGGACGGTCGCATTAGAATCGTCCCGGAACGCTTTACCAAGGTCTACCTGAACTGGATGGAGAGCATCCGCGACTGGTGTATCAGCCGCCAGCTCTGGTGGGGACACCGCATCCCGGTATGGTATTGCCCGGACTGCAACGAGGTTATGGCATCCGTGGAAGTGCCGAAGTCCTGCACCCGCTGCAATTCAGACAAGCTGGAACAGGACCCGGACGTACTGGACACCTGGTTCAGCTCCGCGCTGTGGCCCCACTCCACGCTGGGGTGGCCGGACGACACCGGGGACCTGCGCTACTTCTACCCGACCTCGGTGATGGAGACCGGTTATGACATCATCTTCTTCTGGGTGGCCCGGATGATAATGATGGGCCTGGAAGACGCGGACGACATCCCCTTCCACACCGTCTATCTGCACGGGATGCTCCGCGATGAGAAGGGTGCCAAGCTGAGCAAGGTCATGGGACACAATATTAACCCGATTGACACGGTCGATGAATACGGGGCCGACGCCCTGCGCTTTGCCATCATGACCGGCACATCCCCCGGAAACGACATCAAGCTGGGAGAGGAGAAAGTGGAGGCGGGCCGCAACTTCGCCAACAAGCTCTGGAATGCCACCCGGTTCGTCGTCAGGAGCATCGAGTCCGCAGGGGGCGACCTCACCATAGACCGGGACCACCTTCCCCGTGAAGACCGCTGGATTCTCAGTCGGTTGAACCGTACCGTATCCAGTGTCACCGGTCTCCTGGATGACTTCCAGCTTGGCGAAGCCCTGAGGCAGATACACGATTTCCTCTGGGGCGAGTTCTGTGACTGGTATATCGAGATAGCCAAGATACGCCTTAACCCCGAAGCCGGTACATCTCCCTCCCCGATACCCGTACTGGTGAACGTGCTGGAGACATCGCTCCGCCTGTTGCACCCCTACATGCCCTTCATCACCGAGGAGCTCTGGCAGCACCTGAGACAGCGCCTGCCCACCGACTGGCAACCTACGGAGTCGATTGTGGTTGCCGCCTACCCGGAGGCGGACGCTACGGCATTCGACCCGGAGGCAGAGCGTGTCATGGAATCCGTGGTAGAGATAGTGCGCGCCATCCGCAACGTCCGCACACAGCATATGGTAGAACCGGCACGGTGGATTGAAGCGCAGGTCTTTGGCGGTAAACTGAAGGGAGCTATCCGGGAGCACGGGGCAGCTATCGAGACCCTGGCCAGAGCCAGGCCGGTGACCTTCCACGATAGCCGTCAGCCGGAGCAAGCCAGCGACAACGATATCGTTCTGGTGCTCAAGGAGACCGAGGTGGTCATCCCGATGGAGAGCATGGTGGACATGGTCGCGGAACGGGAGCGCCTCGGTAAGGAAATAGCAGAGGTAGAGGCGGATGTTGCCCGACTGGTAGCCAGACTGAAGGACCGGGCATTTCTAAGCAAAGCGCCGGAAGCCGTTATCGAAAAGGAACGTGGTCGACTTACCGAGCGAAAGGACAGGTTGGAGAGACTGAAGCAGGAACTGGAGAGATTCAGCTAGTTCCGGTTGCGCCCGCCGTCAACGTTCAGCGTCTGGCCGGTGATGTTCTTCCCCTCGTCGGAGACCAGGAACAGGACCGCCTCGGCGATGTCCTCCGCCGTCTGCTCTCTCCCCAGCGGAGTCGGCGGGGCAAGTCCAGGGAACTTTCCCTCGTTAAGGGCATCGAACCACTCTCGCGGCGTCATGCCCTTGTACTCCGGCCTGGTCTCGACCATCCTCTGTGCGCTTCTCTTCCAGGTATCCGTGTAGACATACCCCGGACAGACACAGTTGACGTTAACATCGTATGGGCCCAGCTCCTCCGCCAGCGAGTGAGTGAACCGGAGCAGGCCGGCCTTCATGGTGGCGTAGGACAACGGTGATGTGTGTGAGGTGTAGGTGTCCCGCCCGGATACCGACGATATGTTCACGATTTTGCCGCTCCTCTGCTCCATGAAATAGGGAGCAATCGCACGGCACATCAGCACGGGCGCCCTGAGGTTCTGCTCGTACATCCCGTCCCACTCCGCCACGACACGGCCCAGAGAACCGCTATCGGGTTCCTTCGGGACCGGCGGACCGCCTCCGACATTGTTCACCAGGATATCTATCCTGCCGTAGGCAGCGACGGCGCTGTTGATGACACTCTCTATCACATCTACCCTGGTGATATCGCCGGGTAGCGCCAGAGCACGCCTGTTCATGCCCTTAATCTCGGCCACGACGGCCGCCGTCGTTTCCTCCTGGTAGGAGTTGACGGCAAGGTTCGCCCCTTCCCTGGCAAGACAGAGGGCGATGGCCCGGCCGATTCCCCGTCCTGCCGCGGTAACCACGGCTACCTTACCTTCCAGCTTCATCGGTGACTCCTTTTGTCCTCCAGGGTCTGGCCACCCGACAGGGGACGCCCCAGAAGACCGTTGTTGTGCAGCCAGTCCAGGCCCTTCCTGGTATCACTGGCTACCCTGGCCTTATCGCTGCTTTTCAGCCGGTATTTAAACAGCCAATAGGTGAATTCCTTCATCTCCAGCAGGCTGGTAGACCTGCGGTGGGGATAGCCTTTCTCCTGGCGAAACTCTCTCAACAGAACAGCCATCTCCTGCCGGTAGATACGCCGGTAGACCTCGTCGGACGGGTCCTGCTCTCTGGCGAAACCGGACACCCACTTCTCCTTGCGGACTTCGTCCCGCACTGCACAGAACAGCGCTTCCTCCACGGTGATGCCGTAGAAATAGTTCAGGTACTGGTGATAGCGAACACCACCGACAAGCTCCTTGAACTGCTCCGTGGTTATGGCAGAGGGGAACTCACCATGAAAGAGAAAGGCCAACTTCTCGCCCTCAGGCAGGAGGCTGTCTACCGCGTCACACAGGCGTTCCGCAACCAGCATCCAGTCCAGCGCTTCCCCGGCAATAACGTAACGGTAGAAACGCCCGTCACGCGTCTCTTCGGCAATATCCCACAGGGCAATTGCTTCCAGCAGAGCGACATGCCAGTCCCTCCCGGTGGCGACAGCCTGCTCCAAGTGCCGGATTGCCGCGTTTTCTGCCGTCAATTGAGTTGATAATTGCTCGCTATCCAGGCCATTCACTTCGTGTCCTCGCCTGCCTCTGCCCGTAGCTTATCGTAATACTGCAAGCTGCCCGTGGTTACCAGCTCGGCGACTTTCTTTGTGATGGCTTCACCCACTCCGGGGATTTCCCTCAGTCTACCCTCGGCAATTAGCTGCTCCACGGCGACTGTCTGGGCTTCAATGGAATCGGCTGCCTTGCGGTAGGCACGTATCTTGAACCAGTTCTCCTTCTGCTTCTCCAGCAGGTCGGCAATATCCCGGAACACCCCGGCGATTTCAGTGTTGTTCATGGTGTCCCATTCAGATGCCCAACTCTCTCTCGAGATCGTAGTATGCCCTCTTCCGCCTGTATAGTTCCTGCATTTTGCCCGTCTCAAGAAACGTGGCGTGGTCATCAATCTCGTGAAAGGTCCCTGAGAGAAGAGCTCCCACTTTACTGCGCTGTTCATCCGGCGCCACAATGAAGATCTGGCTATTCCAGAGATCGAACGCGTGCTTCAGTTTCGCCAAGGCATGATATATGTCTCCGCCTAGCTGGATCTCGAACACATACGTAGGAACCGACAGTTCCACACGACGCCACACGACATCAAGTCTACCGATATCGAACGCGTACTCCTCCTCTGCGATGAACTTCTGGAGCCTACCGATCTCAACCAGAATCTTCTTCATGTCAGAATGAGACACAGCCGCGCTGTCCGGTTTCGCGGGGTCGACCTCATACCCCGCGGAAGGCTCTGCAACAGATGGGATTCTGGGAGCTTCCAAGATGTACTGACTTCCGCCCACCAATGACACCAAGCTGTTGCCGATATCGGCATTGAGCATCTGGAAGCCTGCCCTAGGCCAGATGTCGCTGCTAACCAGCCTGTCCATTACCCATCTATCGGGGGGCCAGCAGAAGAGAACGTCAAATTCGATACGGAGCGGCCATATTACGGTTCCCTTTCTTCGCTCGTCAGGCCACAAAGGGCGGTTTTGTCGAAATGTAGTCTGGACAACACCATGGCCAATGATTCCTCCCACCGGTCGAGTGGAATAGAACAGGAGGACGTCACCCTTCTGAATTCTCTCCCACATGTGTCGCTGAGTATCTTTCAGACCCCAGATATTACCGTGAGCCAGAGCCGTTTCCCAGTTTCTTCTGGATCCAACCGCCAACCAGTAGTTGCTCATGGGCCTCCTGTCATTCTGCTGGCCACTGCCTCCTGTTGACCCGCAGATACTGTCATCCCTTGGTCACAGGCTACCCTCACTTCCCACAGCAGTGCTTGTATTTCTTGCCGCTGCCGCAGGGGCAGGGGTCGTTGCGCCCTATCTTCCTGCCACCAACCTTCACCTTCTGCGGCTGTCTGGGGCCATCGCCTCCCCGACTGGCAATCATTTTCGCCATCTCCTTCGGCACCTGCCTCTGCGCCGGTCCCCTGGCAAGCCCGACATGGAAGATAGAGTGGATGACATCATGCCGGATACTGTCCAGCAGGGCCTGGAACTGGGCGGCACCTTCCCTCTTGTAGGCCACCAGCGGGTCACGCTGGGCATACGCTTGAAGCCCTATCCCCTGGCGCATGTAGTCCATCTCGGTAAGGTGCTCCACCCAGAGACTGTCGATGATGCGCAGCATCAGCAGACGCTCCAGCATCCTCATGTTGTCCGCACCCAGTTCCTGCTCCCGCTGCTCGTAGACAGCCTCCCCGACCTCGATGAGCTTGTCTTCAATCTGCCTGGGCTTCAACTCTAAGAGAGCACCGGCATCGATGGTCGGGGGTAAGGGCATAACCGTGGCGACCTCGGTAAGCAGGCCGGCCATATCCTCTTCAGGGTTCTCATTCCGCGTATAGCTGCCTACGACCGCCTGTATCTCCTGGGCCACCATATCCTGGATGTTAGCCTTGAGGTCGGCGCCGCTGATAATCTTGCTGCGCTCACTGTAGATGAGCTCGCGCTGGGCGTTGATTACATCGTCATAATCGACCAGGTGTTTCCGGATGTCGAAGTTATAGCCCTCCACGTTGACCTGGGCACTTTCGATGGAACGGTTCACCAGCCGGTTCTCAATGGGGGTGTCTTCGCCAATGCCGGCCCACTCCATGACGCCCTTCACGCGGTCGCCGCCAAAACGCTTCATCACGTCATCTTCCAGAGACACGTAGAAGCGGGAGCTTCCCGGGTCGCCCTGCCGTCCCGCTCTACCCCGGAGCTGGTTATCGATACGCCTTGCCTCATGGCGCTCGGTGCCAACTATGTGGAGTCCGCCCAGGCCGACTACATCGTCATGTTCCTGCTGCCATTCCTTCTTATCCCGGTCTTCGGGATTGCCGCCGAGGACGATATCAACGCCGCGCCCCGCCATGTTGGTGGCAACGGTCACGGTACCCAGCCGGCCCGCCTGAGCAATGATACCGGCTTCCTTCTCGTGCAATTTGGCATTCAGTACCTGGTGCCTGACCCCTTTCCTCGTCAGCCGCGCACTCAGGTCTTCCGACTTCTCGATGGAGACCGTGCCTATGAGCACCGGTCGCTTCTCATTATGAAACTGCTCAACCTCCCGCACAACTGCGTTGAACTTGGCATTTTCGTCCTTGTATATCTGGTCGGTAAAATCTTTCCGAATCATCGGCTCGTTGGTGGGGACAACCACCACCTCGAGCTTGTATATCTTGTGGAACTCCTCTGCCTCGGTAACCGCCGTGCCCGTCATTCCGGCCAGCTTTTCATACATGCGGAAGTAGTTCTGGAAGGTGATGGTAGCATAGGTCATGCTCTCGCGCTGTACCTTCACCCGCTCTTTGGCCTCAATCGCCTGGTGCAGCCCTCCCGAAAAACGACGGCCGAACATCAGACGTCCGGTAAACTCGTCGACAATGACCACCTGGCCGTCCCGTACCACGTACTCAACATCACGATGGTAGAGCAGTTGTGCCTTGAGTGCGTTGTCCATATAGCGTGTCAGGGATGCATTCGCCGGGTCGTAGAGACTGGGCGACTTCAGGACGCCATCACGGGACAGCGCTGTCTCGACGGCATTGATGCCATCGTCAGTCAGGCTAACCGCACGCCGTTTTTCATCTATGGTGAAGTGTTCGTCCTGGCGCAGTCGGGGTACAAGCCGGGCAAAGACCTGGTACTTCTGTTCCGCCTCTTCAGCCGGGCCGCTGATAATCAGCGGGGTACGGGCCTCATCGATGAGGATGTTGTCCACCTCGTCGACAATGGCATAGTGCAGTGGGCGCTGCACACACCGCTCCAGTTCGACAACCATGTTGTCGCGCAGGTAGTCAAACCCGAACTCGTTGTTGGTGCCGTAGGTAATATCGGCCTGGTACGCCTCCCGGCGCGAGACCGGACGCATGAAACTCCAGGTCTTGTCATCTGTTTCGTGGGTGGGGTCATAGAGAAACGAGGACTCGTGCTGGAGGCTGGCGACACTGACACCCAGGGCATGGTATATCGGTCCCATCCAGCGCGATTGCCATTTGCATAGGTAGTCGTTCACGGTGACCAGGTGGCAGCCCCGACCGGTCAGAGCGTTGAGATACAGGGGCAGCGTAGCTACCAGGGTCTTGCCCTCACCGGTCTTCATCTCGGCAATCTTGCCCTGATGCAGAACAATACCGCCCATTAGCTGAACATCGAAATGGCGCTGTCCCAGAGTCCGCTTGGCCGCTTCCCGCACGGCGGTGAAGGCCTCCGGCAATAGCTCATCCAGTGTGCTCCCCGCCTGATACCGTCCCTTGAACTCGTCCGTCCTGGCCTGAAGCGCCTCATCACTGAGTCGCTCGAACTCCGGTTCAAGCTCGTTTATCTTCCCCGCCAGTGGCTGGAAGCGCTTCAGTTCCTTCTCGTTGGAATCAAGCAATGCGCTGAGCCATTTAGGCATCATCATCCCCTCTCACCAGTTCTCTGGCTTCATCTGCGGTAGACTCATTGACCATGACCCGAACCTCACCCATCCCGTCAACCGCAAAAGCGTGCACCGACGGTGCCGCCAGCGACCTCAACAGACAGGGTATCCCGTAGCTCTCCAGCAAGCCCTTGATGATGTTCGCTTCGGCCTCACCTCTCGCCCGGTACACCTCCACGAGCCGTTCACTATTGCTCAAACATCTCCCCCACGGAAAGTCCGGTATGGATGCGGTGAATAGCCTCGCCCAGCAGAGGAGCAATGGGCAGCACGGTGACCTTGTCCAGTTTCTTCTCACCGGTTACCGGGATGGTGTCAGTGACGACAACTTCCTTGACCGGGCTTGCCACTATTCTCTCCGTTGCCGGAGGGGTCAAGAGAGGATGCGTACAGCAAATGTAGACCTCTCTGGCCCCCTTGTCCAGCACCGTATTGACGGCATTGAGTATGGAGCCTCCGGTGAGAATCTCGTCATCAAAGGCCAGGGCTACTTTCCCCTTTACATCGCCGATAACATTGAGTATTTCGCTACTGCCACTGTTGTCCAGGCGACGTTTCTCCATGATGGCCAAAGGCGCATACAGCCTGGCGGCCAGGTCCCGAGCCCGTTTGGAAATACCAATATCAGTGGCCACTACCACCAGGTCCTCCAGGCCCTTCTCCCTGAAGTACTCGCTCTGCAGGGTGAGGGCGGAAAGTTCGTCAACCGGGATGTTGAAGAAGCCCTGTATCTGAGAAGAATGCAGGTCAACCGTGAGTACGCGGTTGGCACCGGCGGTGGTCAGCAGGTCCGCCACCAACCGGGCAGTTATCGGAACCCGGGGCTGGTCCTTATGGTCCGTGCGGCCGTAGCCATAGTAAGGAATCACCGCCGTAATCCGGCTCGCCGAGGCCCTCTTCAGAGCGTCAATCATAATCAGCAACTCCACCAGGCTCTTGTTGACCGGGGAGCAGATGGGCTGGACAATAAAGGTATCCCTCTCCCGAACGTTATCCAGGATTCGCACGAAGATGTTCTCGTTGGTGAACTCGAAGACCTCGGCTTTTCCCAGAGGCATACCCAGGTAATCGGCAATTTCTTGCGCCAGAACGGGATGGGCATTACCGGTGAACACTTTCAGATCGTCCATAGCCATTTCCTTCCTCCATGCATCATACAAACTCTTCGACTCCAGAGGCAGTTATATTATATCACTATCTCCACTCAAGCTCACCCCCCCACCGGGCTTCCCGGGAAGATTTGACCCTGTGATATGCAATGGTCTCTCCAGATTTGCCGAAAAATGACTGGCATGATATAGTCCACAAAGTGCATAAATAACAGGGTAAATCAGGTATTCACCACACGGTAATAATCAGAAGAAGGAGAAAAATGAAGGAAGCAGTAATCGTAGATGCATGCCGGTCGCCTATCGGCCGAGCAGGAGACCGCGGGGTATACCGGGCTGTCGGCCCCAACGACCTGATGGTACCGGTACTGAACGCAATACTGGAAAGGAACAAGCTGGACCCGAATCTGGTCGATGAAATCGTTATCGGGTCAGCAGGAACAGTCAGCGGGGCGATGACCAGGAATATACTGCTGGTAGCTGGCTTCCCGCAGTCGGTTGCCGGCAGTGACACTGCCCGCCAGTGCGCTTCATCCTCCAACGCCGTGGCAATTGCGGCCCACTACATCATCAATGACGATGCCGACATCATCATCGCCGGCGGGTTGGAGACCATGGACCGTCGCGGACCGGTACAACCATCACAGATCGGACGTCGCGGAGCCGGTGGAGGCCCCGGTGACCTGTCACGACTTCTGGGCAGCCAGCAGAAGGAGGAGTATCCCGAAGGCTGGAAGACGGCCAAGGTGTTGCCGCCATTCCTGCCCGAGGGGATACCGATGTGGATTTACGACATGGGGCGCACTGCCGAGGAGCTTTCCGAGCGGTACGGTATCACCAGGGAGGACTCGGATGCCTTTGCCCTGACCAGCCATGATAAGGCCCTTGCCGCTCAGGATAACGGGCTGTTCAAGGATGAGATTGTCCCTATCACAATCAAGTATGAGGACGGCAGTACCGAGGTAATCGATACCGACCAGTGCCCCAGGCGTGGCACAACTCTGGAGAAGATTGCGGCTGTACCCCCCGCCTACAAGGAGAATGGACTGGTATCGGCCGCGAATTCGTGTCCGAGAAGCGATGGCGCCGGCGCCGTACTCCTCATGTCCAAGGACAAAGCAAAAGAGCTGGGCTACAAACCAATGTGTACCTTCCGGCATGCCGTGGCAATTGGTGTTGACCCAACCGTCATGGGCATCGGCCCGGTGCCAGCTACCCGGAAAATCCTGAAGCGGACCGGCATGAGTATAACCGATTTCGACATCATCGAAATCAACGAGGCATTTGCGTGCCAGGTGGTCTACAGTATGCGCGAACTGGGCATGGGACCGAAGGAAGCCGAGAAGCTGAACCCCAAGGGCGGAGCTATTGCCATCGGCCATCCACTGGGAATGACCGGCTCCAGGCAGACAGCCGTAATCGCCCACGAGATGGTGCGTCGTGACCTCGAGTGGGGTCTGGCCACTTTGTGCGTCGGCGGTGGGCAGGGAATGGCAACCATCTTCCAGCGCGAGAATTACAGCTAAGTGTATGCGCAGGCCCGCTAGCCTGCTAACACCTGTAAAAAAGGCCTCCGGGAGGAGGCCTTTTTTATATACCAAGAAGCTCAGATTGCGGATGGGCGCAACCTGCGGCTGTCCAGTTGTAAGAGAATCCCCAGGCACGGCCCGCGGTACAAGAGCGGATTCAGTCGTCTATTCCGGGTACCGGGAAGCGCGAAGACAGGCTGAGTACTTCTCCGGCTACCTGGTCCCGGACCTCTGTATTCCCGATATTGCTCACCACACGTACCATCAGTGCGGCAATCTGCTTCATCTCCTCCGTGCCGAAGCCGCGTGTGGTTACTGCCGGAGTACCCAGCCGGATACCGCTGGACGCCCACGGCGGACGCCTGTCAAAGGGGATACTATTCCGGTTGGTGATAATACCGGTGGCCTCCAGGGCTTCCTGCGCATTCTTGCCGGTGACACTGGTCTCAGAGAGGTCCACCATTATCATATGGTTGTCCGTACCACCGGATACCAGCCGCCACCCCAGTTGGCGGAGTTCTCCGGCCAGCACTTTCGCGTTATCCAGTGTAGCCCTCTGGTAGTTGACGAAGTCCGGCTGCATCGCCTCGAAAAAGACTACCGCCTTGGCGGTGATGGCATGCATCTGGGGACCGCCCTGCATTTCCGGGAAAACTGCGGTATCGAGCGCTGCCGCCAGCTCTTTTCTACACAGAATGAAGCCGCTACGGGGACCACGCAATGTCTTGTGCGTTGTTGAAGTAATCACGTCGGCATATGGAACAGGACTGGGATGAAGACCAACGGCTACCAGTCCGGCGATGTGCGCCATATCCACCATCAGCTTTGCCCCGACCATGTCCGCAACGTACCGGAACCGCTCGAAGTCAATGACCCTCGGGTAGGAACTGGCCCCGGCAACAATCAGCCTGGGTTTATGCTCCAGAGCAAGCCTTTCCAACTCCCGGTAGTCGATTCTCTCCGTCTCCCGGTCGACACCGTAGCCTATGAAGTTGTACAACTTCCCTGAGAAGCTCACTGCATCGCCGTGAGTAAGATGGCCACCATGAGCAAGTGGCATGGCCATAACGGTATCGCCCTGCTTCAGCAAAGCAAAATAGGCCGCCATGTTTGCCTGGGCACCGCTGTGTGGTTGGACATTAGCATGTTCGGCGGCAAACAGTTCTTTGGCCCGCTCGATTGCCAGGCTCTCCAGCAGGTCCATGTTCTCACAGCCACCGTAATAGCGCCGCAGCGGGTAGCCTTCGGCGTACTTGCCGGTGACAAACGACCCCTGGGCCTCCAGCACAGCCCGGCTGGCATAGTTCTCGGAGGCAATCAGATTGATTGTCTCTTTCTGCCGCTTCCTCTCCATATCGAGGATACGGCCGGTCTCCGGGTCAGTCTCATTCAGAAAGCTCATTTCTCCTCCCACAGAAGTCTACAACCGTACCCGAAAGGTGTCAACATGACTTCAAAAAGGCCATCGCTCCAAAACACGGCTACTGAAGTCGACTAGGCTCGGTGTAGATTGACTTACCGTAGTGCCCGTGCTATTATTGAGAACAGATTTATGTCTTCTGCAGGAGGCTTTTGTCTCCTAGTTGAACCTGTAAGATAACATGTCAGCACTAACTGAGCTCAATGAGGAAATCGCTCACTGTAGCCTCTGCGAAATAGCCATAAACCGTACCCGGGTAGTCCCCGGAGAGGGCGCAGAGGACGCTGATATGCTCTTCATCGGCGAAGCGCCGGGCTGGCACGAAGACCAGCAGGGACGTCCCTTTGTCGGAGCGGCGGGCAAGTACCTTGACGAGTTGCTGGCCCTGGTGAACCTGAACCGCAGTCAGGTATTCATCGCTAACGTCATCAAGTGCCGTCCGCCGAGTAATCGCGACCCCCTCCCTATAGAAATCAATAACTGCTGCAATTGGCTGGACCGCCAGATTGAGATAATCCGCCCCAGAATAATCGTAACCCTGGGGCGCTATTCGATGGCCAGGTTCTTTCCCGGTAAGTCAATAAGCAAGATACACGGTACCGTGCAGAAGTGGAATGATATCACCTGCTTCGCCATGTACCATCCTGCAGCGGCCCTCCACCAACAGAGTCTGCGCCGCACCATAGAGGAGGACATGAGCAAGCTGCCATCGCTGCTAACCCAGACGGATAGCGTGCCGGAAGTCCAGCCACAGCCACAGCAACTGAACATGTTTGAGGTCTGACGTCATGGCACAACCACGTTTGAGAGTAATCCCCCTTGGCGGGCTGGGTGAAATCGGCAAGAACATGATGGTCCTGGAGTGCCAGGAAGACATCATTGTCATTGATGCCGGTCTCATGTTCCCCGAAGAAGACATGCTCGGGGTAGACCTGGTTATCCCCGACATCAGCTACCTGATGGAAAGGCGCGACAGGATAAAGGGTATGCTGGTCACTCACGGTCACGAGGACCACATCGGCGCGCTGCCCTATGTCCTGCCCCAGCTGGACGTACCCATCTACTGTACGCAGTTGACCCAGGGTCTTATCTCCGTAAAGCTCAAGGAACGAAAGTCACTGGCTAAGGCCAGTCTCAATGTATTACCTCCCGGCGGGCGGGTCACGCTGGGGTGTTTTCAGATTGAGTTCTTTCCCGTCTGCCACAGCATTCCTGATGCAGTGGGCCTGATAATAAACACCCCGGTGGGCACCATAGTCCACAGCGGGGATTTCAAACTAGACTTCACGCCGGTGAGCGGCAACCCCACCGACCTCTCCCGGCTGGCAGAGGTCGGGCGGGAGGGTGTCCTGCTCTTGCTTTCCGATTCCACCTATGCCGAACTACCCGGCTATACGCCATCGGAGAGGGTAGTCGGTGAAGCCCTGGACCACATCATGGCTGAGGCACCGGGGAGAGTCATCATCACCACCTTCTCCTCCCTGATATCACGTATCCAGCAGGTTATCGACTCGGCAACCAAATACGAGCGCCGTGTCTTCGTCGTGGGACGCAACATGACCACTATCGTTCGCATGGCTGTGGAGCTGGGCTATCTGAGAGCACCGGACGGACTGCTGGGGCGGCTCGACGAACTCAAAGATATGCCCCATGACAAAATCGTCTTTGTTACCACCGGGAGCCAGGGGGAGCCGACTTCCGCCCTCGTCCGCATAGCCAATCGGGACCACCACCAACTCCATATAGTCCCCGGGGACACTGTGGCTATTTCAGCTACGCCCGTTCCCGGTAACGAGGCGCTGGTGGCCAAGACCATGGACAACCTTCTCCGGCAGGGCGCCAACGTGGTGTACAACAGCATGGCACCGGTACACGTTCACGGACACGCCAGCCAGGAAGAGCTAAAGCTCATGTTGAACCTTGTGAGACCGAAATACTTCGTCCCGATACACGGTGAATACCGCCACCTGAGCCTCCACGCCAAACTGGCTGAGTCCATCGGCATTCCCAGGGAGAGTATCTTCCTTATGGACGACGGTGATGTCCTCGAGATAGGTCCGCAGATGGCGAAAGTAACCGGCAAGATCACCTCCAGCAACGTCTACGTAGATGGCCTCAGTATCGGTGACATTGGCACCGTTGTCCTGCGTGACCGAAAAATGCTCTCCAGGGACGGTATGGTGGTAGTGATTATCGCCATCAACCGGCAGACCGGAAAGCTGGTGGGTCGCCCCGATATCGTATCAAGGGGCTTCGTTGACACCAGGGAGGCCAAAGAAATGCTGGACGAGAGCCGTGACCTGGTGGCGCGCGTCCTGGACCGTGGCGGTGACCACCCGGCGCAGTGGAGTTTCGTCAACGTCAAGGTAAGGGATACACTGAACAAGTTCTACTATGAGCAGACCAAGCGCCGTCCGATGATTCTTCCCTTCATGGTCAAGGTCTAGTCTCAGTACGCTGCCCCACCAAGGAGTGGTATGGCCAGTAAGAAACCCGGTTACCGGGAGATACACAGAGAAATGGTGAAAGGGAAAGGTCAAGGAGTGTCACGCTGGGACTGGATACTCTGGTTTGTAATAGCACTGGCAGTAATCGCACTGGTCGTGCTGATGCTGTGGTTTGGACTGTGGGAACCGGTCAGCGCTGCCGCGGTCAGCATCTGGGATACACTCGGTTGGGGCATAGTACTCATCGCGGTGGCCGTCCTGACCCTCGTAGGACTGGGGTGGTGGCATCGCCTCTCTCTGCTGGTACGTTACTGGAACCAGTGGCTCGGCGGGCTGGTCGTTCTCATGGGTGGCTGGGGGATACTGGCGTTATTCGACCTCGGAGGCAGCTTTGGCCTAGCCATCATCGGCCATTCGGAGGCTATCGGCTACCTCCGGATACTGGGAATATTCGTTGTAAGCATTCTCCTGATTGCCCCTGAGGTCGGCTACCATGTTTTCATCAGGCCGGTACGCTGGCTGGTAAGGCGCTCCCCCAGACCGAAAGCCCCCGCGATAACCCGCCGCAGGAAGACACCGTTCCGTAACATCAAGCCGACCCCAGTGGAGGAAGAGACCACCGCGCCAACTCCTGCTGTCACTGCGACGAGTCCGGTTCCGACTACTACTCAACACCAGCGGGGCCTGCGGCAGATAGCCCAGGACGTGTGGAAGAAGTACGGTGAGTCATCGGACGCCGTCATCGTGGACGGCTGGAAGCTTCCGCCAATCGATATTCTCGACAGGACGGTCGAGGTTGAGTTTGGCGAGGCCGACAACGCGCAACGGGCCCGGCTGATTGAAGAAGCCCTGGCCAGCTACGGCGTTGAAACCAAAGTCGTCCAGATAAACACCGGGCCGACGGTCACCCAGTTCGGCGTGGAACCGGGCTGGGACCGCAGGAAGAGGGAAGTGCGGGAGAAGGATAAAGAAGGTAATGTCCACACGCGTACCGAGGAGGTTTCCAAGACCAGGGTCAAGGTGGATAGAATCACCTCCCTGGCCAACGACCTGGCACTCGCCCTGGCAGCACCGAGCATCCGGATAGAAGCCCCGGTGCCCGGCAAGTCGGTGGTCGGCATTGAGGTACCGAACGTGGTCACCAGTGCCGTCAGCCTGCGCGGTGTGATTGAGACCAGCATCTTCCAGAAGATACTGAGCAAGTCCAAGCTGGCGATGGCACTGGGCAAGGGTGCCGGTGGAGAAGCCGGGGCCGGTGACCTTGACAAGATGCCACACCTGCTTATCGCCGGGGCAACCGGCAGTGGCAAGACCGTCTGCCTTAATTCTTCAATCTGCTGCCTGCTGATGCATAACACCCCGAACGACCTCCGGCTTATCATGATTGACCCCAAGAGAGTGGAACTGACGCCTTTCAACAGCATTCCCCACCTGGCAGTACCGGTGATTGTGGACACAAACAAGGCCCTGGATGTGCTCCGCTGGCTCAACGCAGAGATGGACCGGCGCTACCAGCGACTGGCCAAGGCCACGTCACGCAATATCGATAGCTACAACAAGAACCGGCAGGGTAAAGAGAAACTGCCCTACCTGGTGCTGGTTATCGACGAACTGGCCGACCTGATGATGGCCGGGTTCGATGAAGTGGAACACATTCTCTGCCGGCTGGCCCAGCTTTCACGTGCCGTGGGCATTCACCTGATAGTGGCTACGCAACGGCCGTCGGTGGATGTCGTCACCGGCCTTATCAAGGCCAACTTCCCTACCCGCATCAGCTTTGCGGTTACCTCCCAGGTAGACTCCCGAACGATTCTCGACGGTGCCGGCGCCGAGAAACTGCTGGGCAGGGGCGATATGCTCTACATGCCCACCGAGGCCGCCAAACCGAAACGCCTCCAGGGCTGTTTTGTCTCCGACGCCGAGACCGAGAGGCTGGTCTATTTCTGGGGGAGCCAGAAGAACGACGAAATGTCGGCGTTGAGGATAGAAGAGGCTCTTAGATCACCATCCTTCACCAGGTTGCGCGAAGCACCGAAAGACACCCTGCTGGAGGCTGCCAGGCAACTAGCCAGCGAGCACGAAAACATATCCACCTCTTTCCTCCAGCGCCGACTCCAGATAGGCTATCCACGAGCGGCCCGGCTCAAGGAGCAGCTTGATGAAGCGCTGGCGGCAGCCGAAGAGCCGGAAACGGTGTCTGACGAGCCGGACGAGTAGCCGCGGAGGTACGGAGGCACCAGGGATATGATGGAAAATGCCGTTGTGCTGTCCGTTGGACAGGACTATCACCTGAAAAGGGGCAAGGACCGCATCACGTACGCCGGTATGCCATCGGAAGATGTTTACTCCATTGTCCAGAGAAAGACTTCCGGCTACCAGGGTTTTTCCTGGAACCTGTACTTCCCCAGGAGAAAACGGAACATCACCATCGATGGCGTGAGCCTTCAAGTGGAGAATGTCACGCCGGACGAGATAAGCTTCCGAGTGGTGTAGGACATACACCTGTACCTGCTGCAGTACCTTGCCTTGATGAACACCTGAACTACATAGGGCGGCTTTGCATCATCCTTCTGCCTCAAATTGCAGGAACTCAACTGGCGCCCCATTATCAACGATAAAGGCTACGGTGACGCCAGCGGAAGGACTATTTGGCTCAATCAACACGTCCTTTCCTTTCAGTTCCTCGTCCAGGTTGTCAACTTTGAAAGCAACGTGCGGTACAGTCTTGACAAGCTCCGGCAGGGGGCAATCGGTTTCATATCGCATCCACTCGATACCGTAAGGACTGTCATTATATCCGGAAACGTATACCTTGAAGTCTTTTAAATATATTTCATTTTCCATTTTAGTGTCTGTGGGTATACCTAGATGATGATATTCTCTCATTTACCCTGACCTCTGTTAAATAACACAATTACCCGAAACTAAAGCTGCCAGCATGTCTCGCACGGCACAAGGTCCCACTATTGCTCTCTTCTCCGTGCACCCCTCAGCCGTTTGAGAATAACCCGCCGGTACATCTCGGCAAGGCCGTACCCGTGCTTGGGTACACGCTCACGTTTCTTCTTGAGTTTCTTGTCGCGCCGGTCCTGTCTCGTCTCGGCATTCTCCGGTGACTCATCACTCATGGTACCACCCCGGTCAGCACTTACCTTCCTGCCGGCAGATTTCTATATTTGCCCGGACGGACATCACCGCACCAGGGAGCGCTCGTCCTGACTGCGCCGCAGCTCGATGATGCGGTCGCGCAAGAGGGCCGCTTTCTCGAACTCCAGGCTCCTGGCCGCTGCCTTCATCTGCGATTCGAGGTCCTTGATTAGTCGGGCTATCTCCTGCCTGGTGGTGGGAGTGGCAGCGTAGGGAGTACGCGTCTCGGCCACAGCCTCAACCCGCTCCGTGATGTCTCTGACCGCCTTTCTTATGCTCTGCGGCGTAATGCCATGCTCCCGGTTGTACTCTACCTGAATCTGGCGGCGGCGCTGCGTTTCCTCTATCGCTTCATTCATCGAACGTGTCATGGTGTCGGCATACATGATGACATGACCGTCAACGTGACGGGCCGCCCGCCCCATCGTCTGAATCAAGGCCCTTGCGGACCTCAGGTAGCCTTCCTTATCGGCATCAAGGATAGCCACAAGGCTAACCTCGGGCAGGTCCAGTCCCTCACGAAGCAGGTTAATGCCAACGACGACATCGTGGACTCCCAGACGGAGGTCGCGCAGTATCTCCACCCTTTCCAGTGTCTGAATCTCGGAGTGCAGGTAGTGTGTTTTGACTCCCAGCTCAATCAGGTAGTCGGCCAGTTCCTCAGACATCCTCTTGGTAAGAGTGGTCACCAGGCAACGTTCTCCCCTGCTGACGCGCTGCTTAATCTGGTCTAGCAGGTCATCAATCTGTCCCCGCGTCGGTTTGACCTCCACGGTAGGTTCGAGGAGGCCGGTGGGACGGACCAGCTGTTCGGCTACCTGCTGGCTTTGCTCATACTCGTAGGGGCTGGGCGTAGCCGACGTGTAGATAACCTGATTGACGCGCTCCTCAAACTCGGCGAAATTCAGAGGGCGGTTGTCCAGTGCCGAAGGCATGCGGAAGCCATGCTCCACCAGCGTCTCTTTGCGGGAGCGGTCGCCGTGGTACATGCCCCGAATCTGGGGCAGACTCATGTGAGACTCGTCGATAAATACCAGGAAATCATCCGGGAAGTAGTCAAGCAGCGTCCAGGGCGCGCTTCCCGGCAAGCGCTGTGCCAGGTGTCGGGAGTAGTTTTCCACGCCGGAGCAGTATCCCGCCTCGCGGAGCATCTCCAGGTCATAGTTGGTGCGTGCTTCGAGGCGGGCCGCTTCGAGTACCTTCTCCTGCTGCCTCAGTTCTCGCAGTCGCTCCTGCAACTCGTCTTCGATGCTGACAATGGCCAGTTGCAGTTTCTCCTGCGAGGTGACGAAGTGCTTGGCCGGATAGACATCGACCGATGTCAGTTCGGCAAGCAGCTCTCCGGTGAGCGGGTCTATCTCGACGATGCGCTCGACCTCGTCGCCGAAGAACTCGATGCGCAGGGCGAGCTCTTCATAGGCCGGCTGTATCTCCAGGGTATCGCCCCGGATGCGGAACTTACCCCGGCTGAAATCATAGTCATTGCGTTCGTACTGCATATCCACCAGCTTGTGAAGCAGTCGCTGCCGGTTATAGGTCTCGCCTTTGCTGAAGCTGAGGACGAAGCTCTGGTACTCTTCCGGTTCTCCCAGGCCGTAGATGCAGGACACCGAGGCGACTATCAGGACGTCACGGCGCGTAAACAGGGCACGGGTAGCGGCGTGGCGCAGCTTGTCAATCTCCTCATTGATATCGGCCTCTTTCTCGATATATGTATCCGTGCGGGGGACATAGGCTTCCGGCTGATAGTAATCGTAATAGCTGACGAAGTACTCCACGGCATTGTTGGGCAGGAATTCGCGGAACTCCGAGTAGAGCTGGGCGGCGAGGGTCTTGTTGTGACACATCACCAGGGTTGGTCTCTGCACGCGCGCCACGATATTGGCCATGGTGAAGGTCTTGCCACTGCCGGTAACACCGAGCAGCGTCTGCTTCTTGTAGCCTTCTTCCAGACCGGCGACCAGTCTGTCCACGGCCTGGGGCTGGTCACCCGTCATTCCGAAATCAGATACTACCTCGAACTCAGGCACAACACCACCAACCAAACATCCTCTGTGAATAGTATAGCCCCTTGTAAAGAGGCCTTCAAAGGTTTGCCTGAAAAAGTCTGCGCGGAGCTACTTCATAGCCTCAGCCAGATTTGCCTCGATGGTCGCGCCGGTCATACCGCCAATTGCCACCGCCCTTATTATGCCCTTCTTATCCACGAAGTAGCTGGTCGGAATAGCGCTGACTCTGTATATACTGCCAACATAACCGGTGGTGTCCAGCAGGAATGCCCAGGTATAACCACCATCTTCAACGAAACGGCGCACGGTACTTGCGCTCTCCCGGAGGTCTATGCCAAGGACAACCACGTCCTGGTCCTTGTACTTCCGGTGCACCTTTTCAATGTCCGGCATCTCGGCACGGCATGGCGGGCACCAGGTAGCCCAGAAGTTCAGGAAGACCACCTTGCCGCGGAGGTCGCTCAGGCGGACGGTGTTGCCGTCGAGGTCTTTCAGGGTAAAATCCGGGGCGGGCTTGTCCAGCTCCGCCCTGCCCGACGAGGCCAGTCCAGACTCCGAGTCACAGCCCTGAAGAAGCAGGGTAAACAGGACAAGTACCAGAGTTCCCATGAGTATCCGGACAGGATACCGTTTATTGGTTCTTGAAGGGATTGGCATTTTCAACCTTTATTATTCTTGTAGCACAACCGGAGGTAGCTGTCTACCTCACCGCCACTGCCCGCTTTTCCTTCACTGCCAGGGTATGCACGACCTCCCATCAACGTAGCAAGAACGTCCTGAGCCACACGATGTATGAGACCTCACCCTGGACTGCTGTCTACTCTCGTGCACAGTTCCAGTACCCTCTTGACGTATCTCGTGTGAAGCCTCTCGTGATCCACCAGCCTTCTCAATACCTTTCGGGCCGTCCACAGGTTGCATACGGGACTCCGATACTTGCGGGGCTGAAAGACGCCCTTCATCTTTCGTTCAGGAAAGCCACGCAGGCCCGCAAGAGCTACATCGCGACTGTGTTCCAGAAGCTCAAACGCGGTTTCAGGTAGTCTTACCGGCCATGGAACGACACTGATACGGGTAAGGTACCAGAGTTCGACGTGTGCTATGTGGACCAGGCAGTTTCTTATGGTACGAGGCTCACCGGGTGGCTCCCAATTAAGACAGTCGTCAGTAATGCCAGCGACGGCGGCCATCAGGTCATTCCGTGAGTACTCCATCAGGCGAATCGTTCTATCGATGTCCTCTCTAGCTATGGGAGCGACTTCGGACCAGAACAGCGGTTCGGGCTTACGCGTCTCGGCAGGATTGTAGTCGACCCGAAGCATCTCAGCAACCTCGATCTCAACATCCCTGCTCATGAACGGGGGCTCTTCGCCATTGCTCCTGAGCCATTCAGCCCACTCCAGGACTACCGTCCTGACCTTTACCATGGCACTTTCTGTGGTGCTGCCGAACACCCAGCAGCCCAGGCAATCTGGGACAAATGCACCTGTCGCTTCCTGTCCGACCTCAAGACATACTGATATGCTGTGTTTCCCCCGGGCCACGATTGACCTTCCTTCAGCTACTGTTCCGTCTCTCAAGGAGAGGAGGATGAGGGAAGAGAGGCAAGGGTCTCTTTGGATTCTTCTCCATTTTACACCTGTCATTGCGAGCCGGAGGCGAAGCAATCTCGTACCCGACCAGATTGCTTCGTTGCTGTTGTTCCTCGCAATGACACAAGTGTTCAGGCTGTGCCTTTCTCTGGACTATCATTGATGGGCTCTCTGCAGGGTCTTCTTCCAATACCTACTTCCCCCCGAAGTACTGCAGCGCCAGCTTGACCTGCTCCTCAAGGGTCAGCTTGGAGTCGCGGGGAAGGGTGGCTACGGCCTGGCTGGCCTCGGTGATGGAATAGCCCAGGGAGGTCAGTGCCGCCAGGACCTCGGCGTGTTCTTCGGCTATCCGGGCTGCCGGTATGGCTATCAGCCCTGCGCCTATCTTGTCCTTGAGCTCCAGCACCAGGCGCTCGGCCATCTTCTTGCCGATTCCGGGAACGCTGGTCAGCAGGGCGGTGCTGCCGGTGGCAATCGCCATGGTCAGTTGCTCGACACTCATCGTGGAGAGCATCGCCAGGGCCAGTCGCGGCCCCAGCCCGGAAACTCCGATTAAGGTCTCGAAAAGCTGGAGTTCATTCGCTGAGCTAAAGCCGTAGAGGGAAACATCGTCTTCCTTGACGTGAAGGTGGGTATGCAGCTTGACACTTTCACCAACGGTCCCCAGGGTGCTCAGCACCGATGTCGGCATATAGACGCGGAAACCGACCCCGCCGACGTTGACGATTGCGCAGTTGCTGCCCAGAGACTCTACGGCACCCTGAAGGCTGGCTATCATGCTATCTCCTTCATGTCTGTTCCGCGAGGAGGTTACTCAGGTGTACCTCACTGATGTGGCAGAGAGCCGTTGCCAGGGCATCCGCAGCGTCGGCCGGTTCGGGGACTTCGGATAACCCCAACTGGAGACGGACCATCTTCTGAACCTGCTCCTTGGAACTGGTCCCGTAGTTGGCCACCCGCTGCTTTATCTGGGCCGGGGTATACTCGTAGGTCGGGATACCTTTATTGGCTGCGGCAAGGACTGCTATTGCCTGGGCTTTGCCAATCGCCAGCGCCGAGCTGACGTTCTTGCCCACGAATGGCTGCTCCACGGCCATGACATCGGGTTGATGACGGGATACTATCTCGCAGAGCTGGTTGTAGAGGTTGCTCAGCCTTTCACTGATGGGCAGGCGCGCCGGGCTAGTCAGGGCACCACATTCGACCATAGTGACGCTGCCATCTACGCTGTCTATCACCCCGTAGCCGATGACCACTGTACCCGGATCTATGCCCAGGACTCTCATTATTACACACCGCCTGCCCGTTAGGGACCTCTCCGGTAGTGCCTGTCCCCCTCTAAGGCTGCGTCTCTCTTTGCTTAATAAAGATAGTGGCCGGTCCGGCCGGAAGGGGTGTCATGGATACCCGGGCAGTCAATCAGATGGAACACGACCGGGGCAAGGCTAGCTCTGTTCCTGGTACTTCTCCGTGATTTCATCAGAGAAGTCAACATTACTGGCGACATACCGGACATCGTCCACTTCGTCCAGCTTTTCCATCAACCGCAGTGTCTGGAAGGCTGCCTTGTCATCGAGCTGGATTGTAACCTTGGGGACCATGGATACTTCGACCGAGGCAATGGGGATTTCCTCCTGCTCCAGGGCTTCCCTGACAGCTTCCAGTTCCTCGGGCCTGGTATATATCTCGATAAACCCGGTCTCAACGGTTACATCATCGGCACCGGCATCGATTGCCTTCAGTGCCAGTTCCTCGGTATCCAGAGACTCAGTCCTGACGGTAATCACACCCCTGGACTCGAAAAGCCAGCCGACACAGCCCGCCTCGCCAAGGTTACCTCCTCCACGCGAGAACAGGTGGCGCACGCCCTGCAGCGTCCGGTTCCGGTTGTCACTCAATGCCTGCACCAGAATAGCCCCACCACCGGGCCCGTACCCCTCGAACAACATCTCCTTCAGGATAGCACCATCGGCATCACCGCTGGCCCGTTTTATGGCCCGCTCGATGTTGTCCATGGGCATGCTGCTGTCTCGGGCCCGCTGTACCGCCAGTCGCAGCGAGAAATTAGCATCCTGGCTCGGGCCCCCCTTCCGCACGGCGACAATTATCTCGCGGGTCAACTTGGTAAACAGCTGGCCCCGCTTGGCGTCAGTAGCTGCTTTCTGGTGCTTGATTGAGGCCCACTTAGAGTGTCCCGACATAGCTGACCCTCCTTACGCAGACGAAGACAAGCTGATTATTCTCCCGCCACTACACCCGGCCGACTATCGCCGATGGAGGTTCCGGTACACTAGAGAACCGAGTCAATCTTTTCTGCCAGCACCCGTTCTGGTACGGCACCAATCACCGTTTCCACCGCTTCCCCGTTCTTAAACATCATCACCGTCGGTATGGACATAACGCGGTACCTGGCAGGTGTCATCGGATTCTCATCGATGTTCAATCGGAAGAACTTGAGTTTTCCGTCGTATTTCTCTGCCAGTTTCTCAACAATAGGTGCAATCATACGGCACGGTCCACACCACGGAGCCCACATATCTACCAGTGCCGGCAGACTAGACCCAATGACTTCCTGTTCAAATTCCTGGTCGGTAACATCAGTAACCATGAAATGCCTCCCCCTCCTCATTACGTTGCTCCACAGTCTATGTTAATCGCTGATGCTCTGGCGTGTCAAGATAATATTGTGCAGTGTCCCGGACATTGGTGACACTCCAGTACGTCCGGTGCTGGTTACCACACAAGAAGAAACCTTCTCGTCCCTGCAGAGAGTTATGTCACCCTTCCGTCTGAACGAGAGCAGAAAAAACAGCATGCTGGCCGGCCTTGCCACCATACCCCACCTGATGGTAGAATTCGCTTCAGTTGCAGGACGAGTAAGAGGTCAGTATCGCCACGCCGGCATGATGGAAAGGAGCCTGGGTTGATTATTCGGAAGCTTGAATTTGGACCGTTTGCGGGCAACTGCTATATCGTTGGCTCGGAATCTACCGGAGAGGGAATGATAATCGACCCCGCCACCCAGGGAGAAGACATCGTCAGTCAGGTTGAGGAACTGGGACTCAAGGTTAAGGTTATCGTGCTGACCCACGGGCATATGGACCACACCGGCGCCCTGGCCGAGGTCAAAGAAGCCACCGGCGCAGAGGTAGTCATCCATGCCAATGACGCTCCTTACCTCCAGAACAAACACCCAATGATGCAGATGTTCAGCCGCTCATCAAAGGAGATGCCGACACCGGACCGGCTTCTCGAGGATGATGACACTATCGACATCGGCGAACTGCGTTTCCGCGTGCTCCACACGCCGGGGCACACACCTGGCGGCATATCGCTACTCGGGGAAGGAGTGGTCTTCACCGGCGACACCCTGTTTCAGTTCAGCATTGGACGGGCTGACTTTCCTGGGGCAAGCTACGAGGAGGAACTGGAGAGCATCCGCACCAGACTGCTGACTCTCCCCGATGAGACTACGGTCTATCCCGGCCACGGTCCGGACACTACCATCGGCATCGAGCGGAAAATCAACCCGTTCCTCCAGGACGACGCGGTATTCTAAAACCACCTGCGGGGAAAATAAAGGGACTCCCTGTCTGAACAGGGAGTCCCTTTTTCTTGTCCCGGTATCCGGTTATCCTATCAACCGGGCGAAGAAGAGGCTGGCACTGCCGGCAACCGCGGCGAAGACGATTGATATCATAGCCATCAGCTTGATAAGGATATTCAGGGATGGACCGGACGCATCCTTGAGCGGGTCACCAACGGTATCGCCGACAACCGCTGCCTTGTGAGCCTCCGAGCCCTTACCTCCGTGGGCACCCGCCTCGATGTACTTCTTGGCGTTGTCCCACGCTCCTCCTGCATTGGCCAACATTATGGCCAGCACGAACCCCGATGTCAGACCACCGAAGAGCAAGCCCATTACCGCGGCGGGGCCGAGGATGATACCGACAAGTATGGGAACAACTATCGCCAGCAACGCCGGCATTATCATTTCCTTCTGGGCCGCCGTGGTAGCGATATAGACACACCGGGCAGAGTCGGCCCGGGCGGTGCCTTCCATCAGGCCGGGTATCTCCTTCCACTGCCGGCGGACCTCTTCCACCACCTTGCCGGCATTACGCCCGACGGCTTTGTTAATCAGGGCGCAGAAGACAAAAGCCAGCATAGCACCGATGAGCATACCGGCGATGACCCTGGGATTCATGAGGTGTATCTGATATACATCAACAAACTGCCCCAGGCTCGCCTCAGTCGCTTCCTTGACAGTCCAGAACACTCCCGGCACCACCTCCACCAGTCCGTTGACACTGTGTTCCGCTATTCGTATCAAGCCCGCCCGTATCTCTTCAATGTAGGCAGCCACAAGAGCCAGGCCGGTGAGCGCCGCCGAACCAATGGCAAAACCCTTGCCGGTAGCAGCCGTGGTATTACCTATCGCATCCAGTTTGTCAGTGCGCTCACGCACCTCCGGGTCCAGACCGCTCATGGTGGCATTACCGGAGGCGTTGTCCGCAATCGGGCCGTAGGCATCCGTGGCCAGAGTAATCCCCAGTGTCGACAGCATACCTACCGCTGCCAGCCCGATCCCGTACAAACCCTGAAACGGTTCCTGAAATCCGCCGGCAAGCCCGTAGCTGAGCAGTATGCCGATGGCAATGGCCGCCACCGGTATCCCGGTGGAAAGCTGTCCGACCGATATTCCCGCGATGACAACGGTCGCCGGGCCGGTAGCGGACTCAGCGGCAATCTCTTGAGTCGGCTTGTGGTCGTAGGAAGTGTAGTACTCGGCCGATTTCCCGATGATTATGCCCACCAGAAGTCCCACCAGGATGGCCACCCAGATGCGGATCGCCATGCCAATACCGAGGTCGGCCTCAACGCCCAGGAGGTATACCACCAGCCCTCCTGAGGCCAGGGCAATCATCACTGCACTGGCATTCACCCCCAGGCCGAGGGCTTTAAGGAGGCTCGATGTAGAAGCACCCTCCTTGGTCCTCACCAGGTATATCCCGATAATAGAGAAGATGATGCCCAGGGCAGCGATAAGCATCGGCAGGGCAATGCCGAATATACCAAATCCGGCGGCAACTCCCAGGGCCGCCGACGCCAGAATGGAACCGCAATACGATTCGTAGAGGTCTGCACCCATGCCGGCTACATCACCGACATTATCACCAACATTATCGGCCAGGACGCCCGGGTTCCTCGGGTCATCTTCGGGGATGCCCGCCTCCACCTTGCCTACCAGGTCAGAACCGACATCCGCCGCTTTAGTGTATATCCCACCACCGACACGGGCAAAGAGGGCCTGCGTACTCGCCCCCATACCGAAGGTCAGCATGGTAACTGTTATCGTTGCCAGGCTGTAGTCGGTAAATGCCTGCATCAGGATAAACCACAGGCAGATGTCCAGCAGTCCGAATCCCACGACTACAAGCCCCATCACGGCACCGCTGCGGAAAGCGACCTGCAGTGCCTTGTTCAGCGAATTCCGTGCTGCATTCGTTGTTCGCACATTGGCATAGGTGGCCGTCTTCATACCCAGCCAGCCGCACAGGGCGGAAAAGAAACCACCGGTTAGAAAGGCAAACGGCACCCAGGGATTCATCACCGGTATCGTCATCCCGAAGGCCAGGTACGCCAGGATGGCCGCCAGCACAACGAGAACAATGGCAACAACCTTGTATTGCCTCTTGAGGTAGGCGTTAGCCCCCTCTCTCACACCCTGGGCAATGGCCTGCATCTCCGCTGTGCCTTCCGGCTCTTTCTTCATTCCGCGATAGAAGATGTAGGCGAAGACAAGAGCCAGGATAGCGCCCACGGGAGCCAGATACCACAGGGCTGGAATTGCCGCCGTATCGGCGGCCTCAGCAGCGGCACTGCCAACCTGGGCAGTCGCGCCACCGCCTGTGAATACGGAGATGATAAGGACCATGATGACGGCAATAGCGCCTACCATCAGCAGCCTTCTTCCGTTTCCTCGGAACAGGGATACTCTCACTATCTATCCTCCTTCGCTACATCATATTTTCCCAACCGGTTCTCCAGTTCATTCTGTCTTATCGTCAGGGTAAGGTCACTGCGCGTTCTTTCCAGGACACCCCTCACCATATCCGTAGCCCGACGCAGCCCATTGGTAAGAGCATCCGGAAAATCTATGGTGACCAGTACGTTGTAGATATCGTCCATTGCTGCCAGGAGTTCCTCACCACGGGAGAGGTCACCCTTTCTCATACTGTCCAACAGGTACCGCCGTACCTCACCGACGGCATCCCCCAGTCCGTGCAGGTAGGCCACAGGGTCGACACCCAGTTCTTCAGGTTCGGGAAGCTCCTGTCCGGTTACCAGGGCAAGGACAACATTACCTTCGGTGAATTCCTTCTGGGCGTCCCGGAAATATCCGGCACGGGCAAGCTCACTCTCCGCATCCACCGACTGAGTCGCTTCGTCAAGAAGTCTGCGAGCCGTCTGTAAAAGCGTTCTGGCCTCGTCCAACTCCTGGCGGTGCACCGCCCGGATAGCATTGCTGCAATACCTGATGGACTCGCGACACCGGGGCAGCACTTTCTCCCTGGCGGCGTCCCTGGCCGACAGGGTTTCCCTGATTCGGTCGGCAATGGCATCAAGATTATTTGTCAGTCTGCCCACTGTTCACCTCAAGTCTTTCCACTATCTGACGAGTGGCCTCCTCCGGGTTATCGGTGCTGATAATCGAGACCGAGTCCGCACCGGTAGCAACAACTTCGGCGGCGTTATCAATGTTAATACCGCCAATCGCCCGCAGCCCTTCGCCTATCCGATTCATGCTGGCATCGATGATACGTAGTATCTGGTGCGGCATTCTATCAAGCATACTCACAGTCAAATCCGGGACGTTTCATTCTATCACGGCTGTGTAAAACGTGGCAAGCGATTGTACTGGTCCAGTATATTTGTGACATTTGATATCCGTACCGACCGTCACTGCGAGCGATCCTGCTGGCAAAGCCAGCAGGCCGAAGCTGAAACAGTCCACATGGTGGGTGAGATTCTTCATCGCCATCCTCCTCAAGAATGACATTGGAGTAGTGCTAGTGTAGTGCTTCCTATATATCGTTATTTAGCCAATGACACTGGCTCTAACAGGATGATGAAAAACCTTTTCGACTATCCCCGTGCGGCCCAGATGGGCCGCCTTACCCTTCCTGGCCAGGAAGGGGCCTTCTGCGGAAGGGGGAAAGATTATGCCTGGGGGACACCCCCAGACCCCTGCCAGAAGGGGGTGCCTCTCAGAAGAGGCGGGACCCATCTGGACTCCTATTTTCAGCACCCTGCTAAACTCTTTAGCCAGATAGCTGTGGTGAAAACCATCCTTTTATAGGGTTCGGCGAGCTAACGAAGTGTTAGAGACACTACACTAGTTACCTCACCACAAAGCTACTCAAGAATGACAGGTAGAATAATTAAGAGACATAACAGGATGCTCTTCACTCTTCGCCGACGGCGTTCTCAATAACCTCGATACGCGCAGGTCTATTACGCCTGTCCAGTTCCACGGCCACTACATCGATACGCCAGGAATCAGGCAGGTCTTCGTGGGTTTCCCGATAGCGGGCGGCAACTACGCGGAGCTTCTCCTGCTTGGCCGGGGTAATGGATTCCTCCGGGCTGCCGAATTTCCCGCTCCGCTTTGCTCTCACTTCCACGAAAACCAGGTCATCACCATGGCGGGCCACGATGTCTATTTCCCCTTCGGCACAGCGGTAGTTAGTCTCGATAATGTGGTAGCCTTTTCCCCGGAGGAATTCGCCGGCCAGCCGTTCACCGAGGATACCCGTGTCTCTACGTTTCATCTTTCTATCATATCCCGGACCGGTCGGAAGGAACGCCGGTGAATCGGGCAGGGTCCCAGCCGACGCATGCAGACCAGGTGCTCCCGGGTACCATACCCTTTGTGACGACAGAACCCATATCCCGGGTAAATACGGTCAAGCTCCACCATCATGCGGTCGCGTGTTACCTTGGCGATTATGGAGGCACAGGCGATGGAAAGACAAAGGCTATCACCCCTGGTTATCCCCTTCTGCGGCAGCCTGACTCCAGGAAGCGTCATGTAGTCAATCAATAAGGATTCCGGGGGCGGTCGGAGTTGCTCTATGGCCAGTCTCATGGCCATTCGCGTTGCTGCCACAATACCCTGGTCATCAATCACCGTGGACTCAACGCAACCGACACCGACACCGAGTGCCGCTTCCTGTATATGGTGATACAGAAGCTCACGCCTCGGCCCGGTCAACACCTTGCTGTCCCTGACCAGCCCCAGCCAGGGCGCATCAATGTCCGGCGAAAGGACGACAGCAGCGGCAACAACCGGTCCGGCCAGCGGGCCACGACCGACTTCATCAACGCCGGCGATACGATGGTACCCCTGCGCCGCAAGTACCTTCTCCTCGGCAAGGGTAGGTGTCCCGAGATTACTCAGCAACCTGATTTTCTGAACCAAGTATCTCCACCAGCAGACGGCTCACCCTGGGCCAGACCAGGCGCGCTATCTCTCCTCTGGACTGCCGGGCATCAATCACCAGCCAGCGCTCCGGCTCCGCAGCAGCAAGAGCGAGGTAGCCCTCACGGACTCTCCGGTGAAAAGTCATGTCCTCCTGCTCAAAACGGTCCTGCGCCCGGTCCTTCTTGCGGGCAAAGCCTTCCTCAACCGGGATATCCAGCAGAACTGTGAGGTCAGGACGCAGTCCGCCGGTAGAGATATCATTGATACGGCGGACAGTCTCCAGGTCCAGTCCCCGTGCGTAACCCTGATAGGCAACGGTGGAATCGATATACCGGTCACAGATGACCACCGTCCCGTTTTTCAGGTTGGGCTCAATGACATCACGGACCAACTGGGCACGGGAGGCATTGAACAGGAGGAGTTCGCTCAGGGGAGACATTTCTGCTGCTCGACTCCACTTCAGCCAACGACCGATTCTCCGACCCAGCGGTGTCCCACCCGGCTCATAGATGAGGAGTGCAGGCACAGCTGCCCGGAGCAACTTCCTGTGTAGTGCCCTTGCCTGAACAGTCTTGCCGCTGCCCTCTCCGCCTTCAAAGGTAATAAATGGAACCATCTTTTCCTTGATAGCCAGCGTACGCAGTACGCCTTTGTATGTTGGCCACAGTTTATCACGGCGGGAATACCAGCAGCAAAAACCCCGCAGTCCGGTTTCCGCCCTCTCCACGAAACGAGGGTGCCAGCCATTAGCGCCACTCCACTGCTAGCGGTGTGCTGCCCGCGGCAAGCAACCGAACGCCAACCACGATTGACCATACCGACCACGGCAGGAGGGCAAGTACCTGCGGTATGGCACCGCCTTGCCAGGGCCAGGGGACACATTGGATTATGGCCATCAGCACCCCTGCTGTCAGAGTGGCCAGTCCCCAGGCCATCCGGTACCCTGCCGTTGCGCCGATGCCTATAACAATAAGCGCCAGATTAGTAAGGACAAAGAAGGCGACGGAAGACACATCATGCGCCACTTCGATGCTCCTCGGGAAGACACCGGTCAGGACCAGCACCAGCGAAGCCAGGGCAAGGCACCACGTTCCAGACCGGATAAGACGGTTCTCCGGAAGGTCCTTCGTCAAGCGTAATACGAAGGGCAGATTCAGCAAACCGGCGGCGATGAATCCCCATCTAACCAACTCCGTCGCTGAGCCTGCCACTCCCAGGATACTTAGCTCGTTCTCAGTCCAGGAGAACCATGGCGAACAGACAATTGCGGCCACGATAGTCGTACCGACAGCAATCTGTGAAGCGATACCAGTAGCCCCGGCAACCCTCGGTAGCACGATAGTTCTCCCTGGCCCCATGTCAGCTAGCCGTCACCCACCGCCAGATGGCAAACATCATTCAGGCGGGTCAGTCTCGCACCCCGAGGGTGTGTCTCCATGATACTCAGGGAGGCGGTGTCCAGTCTAAGTTGCCACCAGTGACTCCCGTCTATCCCGAGCATAGTACATACGAGTGCCTTGAGCACGCCGTCGTGGGCGACAACAAGCACGGTCTCTTCCGGTTGGTGGCTATCAAGTCTTTCCAGAAACCATCCGGTACGCTCGAAGAAGTCCCGATAGCACTCCCCGCCCGGAAACTCCAGGTCAAGAGTGAAGTTTATACACCGTGCGGCCACCTCCGGGTAGCTGCTTCCAATCTCGCCGAAAGTCAGCCCCTCGCACTCACCATAGTCGCACTCCCTCAATTCGGGGCAGGTTACAATCTCCAGCCCGTGTTCCTGACAGATGACCTCCGCGGTCACCAGGGCACGCCTAAGGTCACTGGAGTAGGCAGCATCAATCTTTTCCCTGGCCAAGTAGTTACGCAGCTTTTCCGCCTGCCGGTAGCCTTCAGCACTCAACTCGATATCACTCTGCCCCATGAACCGACGCCCGGTGTTGAAGTCGGTAGTACCGTGTCTTACCAGCAGCAATCTGGACAAGTCTCTCTCCTGACCGGGTGAGCCGCCGCACATTCCGGCGGCTCGCCCACAAGTCAACTATGTTTATGGTACCACATCCGGCGACAGGAGCGCGTGGAAGATTGATGAAATACTTTTTCGACCAATCCCCGTGCGGCCCAGATGGGGCGCTCCTCAAAAGGGGCGTGCCCTTCAGAAAGGGCACGCCCTCCGGACTCCCCTTCTATTGCACCTTGCTAGTCAAACAGCTCCGGATGGAGTATCCTTGCCATCTCCTCCAGGCCCTGCGTGATTCTTGGGCCGGGACGAGACACGAGGTCGCCATTGATGAGATAGATGTTACCTTCCTTAACGGCGCTCAACTGCTGCCAGATAGGGTGCTGCTCCAGCACCTCCACGGCAACCGTGGGAACACCCCCCATCATTGTCTGGATAATGATGAAGTCCGGATCGGCATTGACAATCTCCTCGATGCTCAGTTGCGTGTAGTCATCGGCTATACGGGAGGCGATATTCTCCCCGCCGGCTATTGTGATTACGTCATGAATGAAAGACCCTCCACCGGCGGTCCACGGCATGTTCGGGTCAGTGCCATCGACCATGAAGAAGACTGTCGGTCGTGCGGCACTCTTCACCCGTGTGGTGATATCGGATATCACCTTCTCCATGTCGTCGGCAAGCCGGTTTCCCTCTTTGGCCCTGCCGGTAACCTCCCCCGCCAGTCGGATGGTTCCCAGGATACTCCTCACATCCTCGGGGTCAAGGACCACGTAGGTGATTCCCAGGCCTTCCAGTTCACTGTTGAACTGCTCGTGTTCCACGGTCATGACCAGGTCCGGTTCCAGTTCAACCACCTTCTCGATAGATGGGCTGAAACTGTTACCCACCTTCGGTTTGTCCTGTGCCTCCTGGGGATAGTCACAGAAATCACTAACCCCGACAATCCTGTCGTCCAGACCAAGCGCGAAGAGAATCTCGGTAATATTTGGCCCGAAAGCGATAATCCTCTGTGGGGCTTTATCTATATCTACCTGCCGGCCGGCATCATCAGTATAGCTTTGCGGTTGGCACCCGGCTACCAGGCCAGCCAGCAGTACTGTGGTAAGTACGAGCACAATCCCTCGCTTCAATTTCAAGAAACGTTACCTCCAACATCACTGGTAATCATAAATTGCATAAACTAAGGCCCTCATGCGGTAAACCACATGAGGGCTTGGCGTCAGGGTTCATTCATTATCCCACCTCCTTGTGCCGCGAAGGTCCGGGATACCCGGGGCCCGGCGTCCTGGCTTCTCGCCTAAGGCGAGTCACAGTAGGCGGGACTGCGTTGGATTCTCACCAACTTGCTCTCCAGCTGCGCCTGGACTTCGGTTGAAATCCAGACTGCCCCGGGGTTACCGTATTCAAGAAAACATGATACACTACCACCTGACAACAGTGCAACTATCATATGGCAGGAATACCACCTATCCACACATGGGGGACACCGCCACGAAGGTAGCATCTGAGCGTACGATATATGCCAGGTGTATTGACAAATAGACAGGATTAGTGGACAATAATCTTACCTCTATCCTGCCTATGCTGGAGGTGACTGTATGAAGTTAGTGACCAAAATACTGACGATGACCCTGGTATCAGTGCTGGCCCTCAGTCTTATCCCGATTGCCGCGGACAGCCCTGCCTCGGCGAACCCCACCGGCGTAGCCTGGACCAAATACACCGGCGAACTCAACATGGGCGGGCTGAAAGCTGTGGCCGACTCGTGGGTAATTAAAGACGGAGCCACCTACAAGATGTGGTTCACCCGTCTTACGCTCAACGAGACCGCAACCGAGATACTGACTCGCCTCAATAACCTCGGCACGTCTGACCTTTCTGACTTTATCGACGACATCCTTGCCAAGGACCTTGATAGTCTATTAGACCGGGCAGCCACCCTGGCCGCAGCTGACGTGGTTGGTCTTCTGGACAGTGTAACCACCGTCATTGGGTATGCCACTTCAAGTGACGGTATAAACTGGATTGTTCAAAACAACAATGTACTGTCCGGTGGAAGCAGTATACTCTCAGGTGTAGGCACGCCTACCGTCGTCAACATTAGCGGCACCTACCACATGTGGTACACCAAGGGCGAATCAGACCTGACATCCGGCAACTGGGGAGATGTCCTGGATGATTGTGATGGCAGCGATACCGACCGGAAGAGTGCCGTAGAGACCGTGCTGAACGGTGTCAGGACCGTCATCGGCCACGCCACCTCCACCAACGGCGGCTTAACCTGGGTCAATCAGAATAACCAGGTCTTCCCCACAACGGACGGCAACCTTGGAGCCAGCGTTGGTGCCCCCTGCGTTGTCTATGACGGCACCTACAAAATGTGGTACACGAGAACCGAGT
>JADHXC010000044.1 GCA_016783135.1 Dehalococcoidales bacterium
CCGGAGTGGTGGGGGCGGCTAAGGCCATGGAGATGATGTTCACCGGCGAGATAATCGATGCTGCCGAAGCGAAACGACTTGGTATTGTCAGCCAGGTAGTGCCACTCGAAGAACTGATGGATACCGCCAGGGAATTGGCCACCAGGATTGCGCAGCAGGCCCCGTTCTCGGTAGAGTTGACCAAGCGTATGGCATACCGCAGTATCCGTGATAGATGGGACAGGCAGGTTGAGGTAGAGAGTATCGCCAACCAGATAAGCGGGCAGACGGAGGACCACCGGGAAGCAGTGCGTGCCTTCTTTGAACGGCGACCCCAGCCGAAGTTCCAGGGTAGATAGAGCGGTCTCCTCCTGCGAACCGTTCAAACGAGCCGGTTGAACACGAGCCCTGCCGGCGTCTTGGGGTAGAAGTAGGTTGACTTCCGCGGCATTGTATCCCCACTATCGGCAACGGCCTTGACAAGCCCGGGATTCACCGGTTCCAGGAAGAAAGTGAGCTGGTATTCCCCGTCCAGTACCCTGTTGATTGCCTCCTGGCGGTCCTGGCAGTAGGCGACACCGGTCTCATCACCCGAGGGGTCTATTTCGAGCAGCTTCTCCAGTATTACGTGGTCGGTGATGGTGACGTCCAGTCTCTCGAACATCGGGGAATGAAAGGATGGCATCATCGTGCCGATGCCTGCGGAATCGCGCAGCCGGAGCAGCAGGACGTCATTGCCGGCAGCACCAAAACAGACCAGCCTTACCTCGTTCGTCCCTGCGGTCAATTCATCCACACGCTGCCAAACACCCGGCCCGGTGAATGGGAGGCGCTCTATCTCGAAGAAGGCCTCCAGCTTGGCCAGCAGCCCATCAAGAAGTGGCCTCGAAATACCGCGGACCAGCCGGTGAGGCGCCAGGATAATGAGCCCGGGGTCGCTCAGGTCCACCAGTGTCATCATCACGAAGTCAAACGGTTCATCCCCGGAAGCCTCCTCCTTTTCGGAGGAGGTTGGCGAATAGGTCCGCCTTTCCCGCCGGTATGTGAGGGCACTGGTATAGCGGTGGTGCCCATCGGCGATGTAGAGCGGCTGTTCCGCCAGACAATCGGATATAGAGCGGATGGTACCAGGTTCAGTGATGGCCCAGACTTCGTGGCGCTCCCCGGCAAGCGTACCTGTACGCATCATCGGGGGACGGATTGCCTCAGCCGCCAGTAATAAGGATGCCTCCTGCCCCGGGTCTTCGTACATTGCCATGACCGGACTTGTATTGGCCTGGAGTGTCCAGAGCAGGTCCAGTCGGTCGCGCCGGGGCCCGGCCAAGGTACCCTCGTGAGGTCGGACAACCATAGTGTCCCACTCTTCCAGTCGGACGAGGACAATCAGCCCGCGACGATGGTATTCCCTTTCCCGGTACTGGAAGTAGTGGTCGTGAAGGTAAAGGGAAGGCACCCCATCTACTTCGAGGATGCCCTGCCGGAGCCAGTCTTCGAGGACCACCGCGGAACGGGTGTACCGATTATCGCCGGTATCATCCTGGGGTAACTTCCGACCGTATTCAATCCTGATGAAGTTATGCTCGTTCCGGGTATAGAGTTCCTGCTGGAGCTGCGGGGAAATGACATCGTAGGGTGGACAGATAACCCTGGAAAGGTCGCTGATTACCGACTGGTTATAATGCAGACCGTGGAAAGGGCGAATCTCAGCCACTCTTTCTCCTACCAGCCCTTCATACCGGGATTCGTCTCAGGACTAGTTTACTGTATGCACACAGGTGGTGCAAGTGTCTGAACTAGTTCAGTGTAGAGCAGGACTTGTCCGTCCCGGGATTATGAGCCACTGAGGCCAATGGCAGGTCGTTAAACTCCCTGCAATGACGGTATACTTTTATTGCCAGCTCTATATTAGCCGGAGTATGCATCATCTCAAGACTGGGAAGATTATTTTGGGCAACCGAAATCAGCGCAAGAAAAACGTTGCCTTATACTGAAATATGCAGAGGATGCTCTATATCAACCCCTTCTTATTGAAGTATGTGGTATATCCGAGTATCATATCTTCCACGCTGCTTATAGCCCCTGCCCGTTTACCTGCATAGCCGGACATCAGTTCCCTGACCCGCGGTCTAATGGATTCAATGGTTTCACCATTTCTTAGACCCTCGAGGATTGTATCGCGGAGAGATTGGGTGGTTTCCACAAGACTGGTAATTAGTTTTTCCGGCTTCCTCACACCACCGTCGTGGGAATAGAAAAGCATCCGGGGAGTTAGTCTCTTCAGCTTTTCTATTGTCTCAAGGTACAGGTCCGGGTTGAAATCTTGTACGGATACGGAAGGCAATGCGAAACTTTCGTCACCCGGAATTGGAACCCCTAAAGCTTCCCCACAGAAGAGACCACCTGTCTTCTTATCGAAGATAGCGATTTGGTGCGGAGCGTGGCCGGGTGCATGAATAATCTGCAGTTCCCTTTCGTTGATGCGCATCAATTCGCCATCCGCAGGCACCTTTACCTGTGATTCAGGAACAGGTAGTATTGGGCCGTAGGTGGACTCAAAGTTATCCCCGTAGACCATCCTGGTAGCTTCGATGAGGCGAGAGGGATTAAGTACATGCTTTACTGCGCGCGGATGAAGCACTACTGTTGCGTGCTGGAATAACTCTGCCAGTTTCCCTGCTCCTCCGCCATGGTCCAGGTGGATATGGGTTGGAATGATGTAAGAAAGTCGCTGGATACCCAATCGCTTCATCCCCTCCCGGATGGCGGGAACCATGGAAGCCGGCCCGGGCTCTATCAGAACGCCTTCATTCCCGTCAATCAGATACACGGAAAATATATAGCGCGCACCCGGCAACTGCACCTCCAGACGATATATGGCTTCAGCTACTTCCTCTATTTTCATCGCTTCTCCCTCTCATATTGCATGTATTACGGGCACGGATAGACTTTGCAATAACTATAACACGTTAAGAGCCGGGGTTCCTCGTGGATTCCCATATCAAACTGGGGACTTGAGTGAGTTTCGGTGCTAGAATAGTCCCCCTGAATAAGGCAGGCGTGGGTGAGTATGAGATTGGTACAATGGGGTCAAACAAGAGGGAAGGCAGGCCAGATGCTTCGTCTAGATAGCATCAGTCGGGAGCAACCAATGATATGGGAGGCGGTGTTACCGCCAGAGCTTATCGAGATGAACGAGGAACTGACCGGGTTGGACGAACTCCTTAATGACGACCGGTTTCTCGCTCCTTTCCGGGAGAAGTTTAGTACCCGCATTGATAGACCGACCACCACGGTAGTCACCTACCTGCGGATGATGTACCTCAAGCGTCGCTACCAACCAGAGTACGAGGTGCTGGTAAAGGAGGTCAAGGACATCTTCACCTCGAGTCGAATAGTCTCCAACTCAAGTTTATAACATAGCTAACTCAGCTTCAATACGAAGGTGCTCGACCTTTTTACAGGAACGCTAATATTGGAATAGGGGATAACCTAGACTTAGTCCGTGACAAATTGCAGAGATAGCCCTTCTCTTGCGATGGGCAATGAGCCAGTATATGATCCTGCCAGCCATACTTCAGCCAATTCCTCGAAGGGTTTTCGCTCGTTCTCTTCAAGCTCGTGAAGCCTCATTGCCGATTCAAAGAAATCCTTAGCTGGGAAGTCGGCGGGAGCAAATGTCTTAACAAGCTATGACCACGTACCAAGACTTTCGGGATCAATTCCTAGTCCTTGAAGCCTTTCGAAAAAGGATATACCGAGCAGGGCCTGAGATGTTTCAAGGCCCTTCTTCTTGAGGTCAAGAGATAGCTGGCGGAAGTTATCGACCTGGTCAGAAGGGGTACCAGATATGGTCAAGTCGCCGCTCTCGATTTCTCTAACGATGTTAACGATGCTTCCATGCGAGACGCCTGTTCTTGCTTCTATGTCGCTGTAGGTATGACCAAGTAGATAGTACTGAGCCACTTCAAGCCTTTTTGTGCTAGTCAGTTCCTTCATCATAATCCTCCTTCATATGCCTTGATTATTCTCCGCTATATAGCTGTTATCGTTAGACTTTGTTGCCATTATTTGACTTCTTGACTATTTGACCAGGCTTCTTGACCAAATTGACCGACCATTTGACCGTATGTTGACCGGGGTGTCTTGACCTGTGAAATGCTCTCTTGAACTGGCCCCTACGGCACGGTCTTTGAGCCCCAGCATCAGGGGCTACTAGAATAGTTTTCGGGGAGACTTCGCCCATCGGTGGGCTGGAATGGCAGTTCTGAAGTGTCACTGCGGTGACCTAGAGGAAAGACCTGCACGAAAGTTTTACCTTTCGTTCCTCTTGGCTTGCCAAAGGGAGGGGGACCAAGGGGGAGGGTTTCCATATTATGGAAAGAACGCACGTTCCTCAGGAACGCGCATTCGTGCTATACTGTACGGGTGCCCCAGCGAAAGGGAGGAGTGGTGTGAAAGGGAAACACCTGCTTTCCATATCCGATATGAGTGATGAGGACATTACCTCCTTCATGGCCGGGGCTGTAGAGCTAAAGACCCGGGGGCGGTCTTCCACACTTAACGGGAAGATACTAGCCCTGCTTTTTGAGAAGCCGTCGTTGCGTACCAGGGTCAGCTTCGAGGTGGGGATGCGGCAACTGGGGGGTGAGGTAGTCTATCTCTCGCCGGCCGAGGTCGGTCTCGGGGGGCGGGAGGCGGTAGCTGACGTAGCCCGGGTTCTCGGGCGGTACGTTGATGCTATCTCAGCACGTACCTTTGCCCAT
Organism: Dehalococcoidales bacterium; assembly: GCA_016783135.1. Lineage (GTDB taxonomy): Bacteria > Chloroflexota > Dehalococcoidia > Dehalococcoidales > Fen-1064 > DUES01. The sequence goes on from JADHXC010000044.1 coordinate 4,743, forward strand.
AAAACAGTTGAAGAACTGGCTTGTTATGCTGGCGTGCCGGTGATAAACGCGCTATCCGACCTGGAGCACCCTTGCCAGGCCCTGGCCGACCTGCTTACCGTCTACGAGAAGAAGGGTGGGTTGAAGGGAGTGACGCTTGCTTTTATCGGCGACGGCAATAATGTCGCCCACAGCCTGCTGCTGGCAGCGGCACTGGCGGGGATGCATTTCAGGATTGCTACTCCGGCGGGGCATGCCGTGCAGGAGGACATACTGCGTACCGCGCAGGAGTATGCTGCTGCCACCGGTGCCAGTATCCTCTGCACCCGGGAGCCATCCGAGGCAGTACGTGGAGCAGACGTGATCTACACTGATGTCTGGACGAGTATGGGGCAGGAAGAGGAGGCAGAAGAGAGGCGCCTGACGTTTGCCGGCTATCAGGTCAATGCCGGTCTACTCGGTCTGGCTGGTAAAGATGCGATATTCATGCACGACCTGCCCGCCCACCGGGGGGAGGAAGTAACCGATGATGTTATGGATGGCCCGCGATCAGTAGTCTTTGACCAGGCGGAAAACCGGATGCACGCACAGAAAGCCCTGCTGGTTAAGTTGCTGGATGCTACGTAGCCGCGGGTATCTGATATGTCTTCCAACCTCACACCATTTTAGATAACCCGCTGGATATGTTATTTGCCTACAAAGTGGAAAAGATTAGAATATGAAAAAGTTGGCTGTTACGCAGATGGTCCTGGGAGCACTGATAGTGGCTTCCCTGATGGGGTTTGTGATATGGGTGGAGCCTCACTTCTACCACGTTCTGATACCACCTGTGGAAGGCAGTGACATCGGCTATGGCATGTTCTTTAACCCCGGGAGGAATATATCTATGCGGACCTGGCAGACGGTCTATCTTGCACTGGGCATCTCAGTGATAGGCTGTGGTGTTGTCCAGTACCGAAAAGCAAGGCGGTTAAAGTGGCAGTAAGGAAGCCCATCGTGGCTATTGTCGGCCGGCAGAATGTCGGCAAATCCACCCTGCTTAACCGGCTGGCAGGCCGGCGGATAGCCATCGTTGAGGACCTGCCGGGGACGACGCGCGACCGCGTGGTGGCTGATATCACCTGGCAAGATAACGTCTTCACCCTGGTGGATACCGGCGGTCTCGTGACAGACCCCGATACGTCTGTCGGTCAGCGTGTCAGGGAGCAGGTAGAACTGGCTGTTGCCGAGGCTGACGTTATTATATTCCTGGTGGATGTCCGGGATGGAGTAACGCCCTCTGACCTGGAGGTGGCTGACCTGGTGAGGCGGGCCGGCAAACCGGTGTTATTGGCGGCCAACAAGGCGGACAATGACCGGCTGGAGACCCATGCCGTGGAGTTCTACGAACTGGGACTGGGCGAACCGCTGGCAGTCAGCGCTCATCACGCCAGGGGTACCGCCGAGCTGCTGGACAGACTCGGCGCCATTCTGCCGCCATTAGAGGTTGAGGCCGAACCGGACATCATGAAGGTAGCGATTGTCGGCAGGCCCAATGTCGGCAAGTCGATGCTGCTAAATGCCCTGCTCGGTAGCGAGCGTACCATCGTTGATGATACACCGGGGACAACGCGGGACGCTATCGATACGCTACTTGACTTCGAGGGTGAAAATGTGTTACTTATTGATACCGCCGGCATCCGCAGGCGGGGTCGTCTGGGGGCGGGAATAGAGCGGTACAGTGTCATGCGGGCGCTTCGGGCTATCGACCGGGCCGATGTCGCCCTGCTGGTTATGGATGCTGAAGAGTTGCCTGTGGCGCAGGACATGCATATTGCTGGCTACGTGTTACAAGCGGTCAAGGGGATTATCCTGGTGGTTAATAAGTGGGACCTTATCGCCGATAAGAACAAGGCTGAATGGGATAGATACCTGAAAAGCCAGTTCAAGTTCATGGCCTATGCTCCTGTGCTCTATACGTCGGCCCAGTTTGGCCAGGGTGTGGGTGAGGTCCTGCCACAGGCAAGGCAGGTATACCGGGAGAGGCTTAAACGGTTGACTACTTCCGAAGTGAATAGCGTCGTCCAGGAGGCCGTGGCGGCACATATCCTGCCGCGCAAGGGCCGTAAGCAGTTGAATGTCCTCCATGTTACCCAGGCGGAAGTGAACCCGCCTACGTTTGTGTTTTTCGTCAATGACGCCAGCATTGTCCATTTCTCATATCGGCGCTACCTAGAGAACAAGCTGCGCCAGGCCTTCGGCTTTACTGGCACACCGCTGCGTCTGGTCTTCAGGACAAGGGGTGAGTCATGATAGTCTGGCAATACATTGCGTGCCTGGTAGTTGGCTACCTCATGGGTTCGATACCGTTTGGGTACCTGGTAGCCAGACGGACGGCGAAGGTTGACGTCAGAGCGCATGGGAGCGGCAAGACCGGGACGACCAACGTGCTACGGACGGCAGGCATAAGGGCGGCGGCGATAGTCGTTACTGGCGACCTGCTCAAGGGGGTGCTGGCGGTGGTATTTGCCGGGCTGATTATGGGCAAGAGCTATCTGGCGGTGGGGAGCTTCGGCTTCGGGCTGCCGCTGGGTCAGGTGCTGGCGGCCTTCGCAGCCGTACTGGGGCACAACTGGTCGGTCTTCCTTAAGTTCCGTGGCGGAAGGGGCGTTGCTACCTTTTTCGGGGGTATGGCAGCCTTCCTTCCGGTTGCCGCGCTATTTGGTGGGGAGATATTACTCATTGGTGCCGTTGTCACCAGGTTTGTCTCACTGGGCTCCATCGCCGGTGTGGTCGGCACCTATGCAATCGTCGTCCCGCTGACTGTCTTGAACGGCTGGCCGCTGGAGTATCTGGTCTATTCCCTGGTCGGCGCTCTGGTCATTGTCATCATGCACCGGGGCAATATTGCCCGGCTTATCGCGGGCAAGGAACGCCGCCTGGGTGACAAGGCCGAGGACCTGAAGCCATCCCCTTCTGAAGAGGGTGGGGTGTAAACCTTATGCCCCAGATTGCCGTCATCGGCACTACCGCCTGGGGAGCCACTCTCGGTGCTATCTGGGCTGAGAACGGGCTTCATGTCAGTCTGTGGGCGCGCACCGAGGAGGAGGCGATTGAACTCAGGGGCGCGGGACCGAAGATTCCCCGGCTGGACGGCATCAAGTTCCCCTCCCGGTTATCTGTCACCAACTCGCTGAAGCAGGCGCTGAGTGGTGCCGAGGCGGTTATCCTGGCGGTGCCGGCACAGACCATACGTCACAACATCAGGCTGATTGCCGGGTACCTTGGTGAGTCGATGCTGGTGCTGAGCACTGCCAAGGGGCTGGAGATTGGCAGCAACAAGCGGATGACCGAGGTAATTGCCGAGGAGATATCCCCCGAGTTCCATAGTAACATCTGCGTACTGTCCGGCCCCAACCTATCCAAGGAGATTCTGCGTGGCCTGCCCGCAGCTACAGTGGTGGCTGCTGAGAGCGAGACTGTCTGTCGGACCGCCCAGAAACTGCTGACGACGCCGAATCTGTGCGTGTACCACAATACCGACGTTATCGGTGTCGAGCTGGGGGGTGCCCTGAAGAATGTTATTGCCCTGGCTGCCGGTATTGCTGACGGTCTGGGCTACGGTGATAATGCCAAGGCCACCCTCGTCACGCGGGGTCTGGCGGAAATCACCGCTTTTGGAGTGGCTCTCGGGGCAAATCCCCTGACATTTTCCGGGTTGGCCGGTCTTGGCGACCTCATGGCGACCTGTGCCAGTCCGTTAAGCCGTAATCACTATGTCGGTGTGGAGTTGACCAAGGGCCGTTCGCTGGAAGAGATAGTCGGCTTGATGACCGGTGTCGCCGAAGGGGTGAGTACCACGATTGCTGCCTGGGAGCTGGCACGACAACTCGGGGTGGAGATGCCGATAACCGAGGGGATGTACCGGGTATTGTACCAGGGTGCCGACCCTCGGGAGGAAGCACTGGCCCTGATGGGCGCTCAGGCCAGGCACGAGCTTGCCGGTCGCAGGTGGAAGCTCTTCTCTCTCTTCCGTCACAAGACACACAGCCGGTCGGAGCAGCCAGCTTCGTAATCAGCGCTTCCGACGCTTTTTCTTGCCGGTGCCGAGACTGTCCGCCAGTTCCTCGAAGAGCCGCCGCTGCTCCTTGTTCAGTGACTCGGGAGTAACCAGGGACACCGTGACCAGTTGGTCGCCGCGCCCCCTGCCGTTGAGGTGAGGCACGCCCTTGTTCTTGAGCCTGAAGACGGTGTCCGTCTGGCAACCGGCGGGAATTTTCAGCTTACTATCATCATCCAGAGTGGGTACCTCAACCTCCGTTCCCAGCGCGGCCTGAGCGAAGTTGAGCGGTAACTCGTAGAGGATATCGTCGCCGTCCCGTTCGAAGTGCTCGTGCTCTATGACTGATACCACCACGAACAGGTCGCCGGATGGGCCGCCCCTGGTGCCTGCTTCGCCTTCCCCACGCAAACGAATCTGATTGCCATTGTCAACTCCGGGTGGTACCTTGACCGATATCCTGCGATGTTGTTTCTCCCGACCGCTGCCTCTGCACGTAGGACAGGGTTCGGTGATGATTCTGCCTTCACCGTGACAGCGCGGGCAGGTGGTGATATTGGTGAACCGGCCGAAGATGCTTGCCTGGACACGGCGCACCTCTCCAGCACCATCACAATTGGGACAACGGACCGGCTGTGTGCCCGGTTTGCTGCCGGTGCCCTGGCATTCGGAGCAGTTCTCCGTACGGGTAATGTCTATCTCCTCTTCACAGCCGAAGGCAGCCTCCTCCAGGGTTAAGGAGAGCCTGGTCTGGAGGGAAGCACCGTGTTGTGGTGCCTGGCGTGTGGACGTGGTAGTCCCGCCAAAGAAAGCGTCAAAGATGTCACCGAAACCGAAGTCGAACCCCTCAGAATCGCGACCGAAGAAGCCCGAACCACCACTATGTCCGAAGCGGTCATAGGTGGCACGCTTGCTAGTGTTGGAGAGTACTTCATAGGCCTCGTTGGCCTCCTTGAACTTCTCCTCGGCACCATCTCCCCGGTTATGGTCCGGATGGTACTTGAAAGCCAGTTCCCGGAATGCCTTCCGTATGTCCTCGTCGGTGGCATTCCGGTCTATTCCCAGTACCTCGTAGTAGTCGCGTTTTGATGGCATGTTGTTTTCTACTTCACCCTTTGCACCTTCCCTGATTGGTCCCCTCTATTATGCCTGCTCAGGGGGGGCCGGGATATGCTCAGGTGGTCTGACCGCCTTCATTTTAAGTGCTTCCTGCTGACAGCCGACTACACAGGAGCCGCAACCGAAGCACTTCTCGGCAATGATTGACGCCTTGTACTTCTTGCTGCCTTCGGGTTTTACCATTTCTACAGCATCGAACAGGCAGCGTTCCACGCAGTCCTGACAGCCATTACAGTCTTCCTGATTAACGTATGCCTGGTAGCGGCTCTTCTCCCATATTGTACCAATGGAAAGTCCGGCCTGGTCTATCGGGATGTACATCATGCAGCAATCACGACAGCACTGGCAGCTAAGCCTGGGGCCGTTTATGGTCGTGGTATTGTCCCACTTGTGGAGCAGCCCGGACTCTTCGACGATATCATTCAGCTCCAGGGCTTCCTCCAGACTCAGCTCCCTTCCTGACCCCCGTGTGATAACATAGTCGGCAGCCCGTCCAAACTGAATGCACGCCCAGTGAGCTACTTCATCGTGAACCGCACATGGCTCTCCCACCGAGTCGGTACAAAGGCGGCAGGAACATGGTACCACGGCGATGCGTTCCTGTGCCCTCAACATCTCCGGGAAGTTTTCGTGGGGCAGGACACCGTCAAGGTCCTTAATCGCTTTATACGCGGGGATTATCCGGTCGTAGGGCTTGCTTTGAAGCTTCATCCGCTCCGCAAAAGAGGGGTACATCTCGTTCATTACGAAGTCGTACCACAGTTCGAAGAATCTGCGGTCCTTTTTCACGTCAAGCTCCTCTGAAGCCATAGTGGCATCATGTAACTGCCCGATAGAACGGGCAAAGCGGTAGAACTCACGCCGGCGAAAGTCTCCTCGCGGGAAGATAACGCCTTTGAAGAAAAGCTCATCCAGGTTGTCTCTCACCCTGTTGGCGTCTATTCCTGTTTTCTCCGCTACTTCCTGTGGTGTTCCGGGTAATTCCGTTACCATCCAGGCCTGGTCCGGGGACATCAGTTCCTCCATTATCGGCCGCAAGCGTTTGGAACCGGGGAACCCCAGGTATTCCATGAGTACTGCGTAGGTGTCGTCTCTACTCACCGGGCGTGTCCTCCTTGAATACTTCGCTCAGAATCTCTGAATCGGTGGCCTCTACGCCAGCACGAGGGATTCTGTGGCAGCCGCGCTTCATTGGTATGTCGGGACCCTATCCCCTATATGCCTGTCTCCTTAAAAAGGAGACAGGGAATGGTTGTTTTAGAGGGGGCGCCCCTCAGAAGGGGCGAAGCCCCTCTATGACTCCCCTTTCAGCAGTATTCTGTCGTAGCCTGTCTCGGATTAAGCCAGGAGAAGTGACAGCCTGAGACCCAGGCGCGAATGTAGTCTGTGTCACGCTTGGCTGGCATCAGGTAACCCTATCCAGTATAAGCTATCTATACCTCTATACCTCGTGGAACTCTCCTTCAACGGTACCTTCGTCGTCGCCTTCCTGGGGAGGTGGTTCAGAGTCCGGTGGTGGCTGTTGCTGGTAGACGGCCTGGCCTACCTTCTGCATGGAGTCGGATAGCTCCTGGCTGGCCCTCTTGATGGCTTCGACGTCGGCCCCCTGTATCACCGAACGCACCGCGGCTACCTTCTCCTCCACCTCTTTGTTGAGGTCTTCGGGTATCTTGTCCTTATTGTCTCTGAGCGTTTTATCCGCAGTGTAGGCCATGGAGTCTGCGGTGTTGCGTATTTCCACTTCTTCCCGGAATTTATTGTCTTCGGCGGCGTGCATCTCTGCCTCACGCTGCATCTTCTCAACTTCTTCCTTGGCGAGTCCGCTGGAAGCGGTGATGGTAATCTTCTGCTCCTTGCCGGTGCCCTTGTCGTGGGCCTTGACGCTGAGGATGCCGTTGGCATCAATATCAAAGCTGACCTCAATCTGTGGCACGCCACGCGGCGCCGGCAGGATACCGTCGAGCATGAACCGCCCCAGTGTCCGGTTGTCCGCCGCCATGGGTCTCTCGCCCTGAAGGACAAGAATCTCCACACTGGGCTGGTTGTCCGCGGCAGTGCTGAATATCTGGCTCTTGGAGGTGGGGATGGTGGTGTTGCGGGGGATGAGCGGGGTGACCACTCTACCCACCGTTTCAATGCCCAAAGTGAGCGGGGTCACGTCAAGAAGGAGAACGTCCTTAACGTCTCCCTTGAGCACCCCTGCCTGGATGGCGGCACCAATGGCCACTACCTCGTCCGGGTTGACGCCCTTGTGCGGTTCCTTGCCGAAGAACTGCTTGACTTTTTCCTGGACCAGAGGCATCCGTGTCTGTCCACCGACCAGTACCACCTCGTCAATCTGTGCCGCCGTCTTCTCCGCGTCCGTCATTGCCTGCCGGCATGGTCCCAAGCTCCTCTCCACCAGGTCCATGACCAGTTGTTCCAGCTTGGACCTGGAGAGGTTCATACTCAGGTGCTTGGGGCCGCTGGCGTCGGCGGTAATGAAGGGCAGATTGATTTCCGTCTGCTGGACGGTGGATAGCTCCGTCTTGGCTTTCTCGGAAGCTTCCTTGAGACGCTGCAAAGCCATCTTGTCCTGGCGCAGGTCGATTCCCTGCTCACGCTTGTACTCGTTGCAGACCCAGTCCATGATTATCTGGTCGAAATCATCACCACCGAGGTGGGTGTCACCGTTGGTGGACTTCACCTGGAAGGTGCCGCCACCAAGCTCGAGGATGGATATATCGAACGTGCCGCCACCGAGGTCATAGACCGCGATAGTCTCCTCGCTCTTCTTGTCCAGCCCGTAGGCCAGGGCGGCGGCTGTGGGCTCGTTGACTATGCGTAGGACCTCCAGCCCGGCGATTCTACCGGCGTCCTTGGTTGCCTGGCGCTGGCTGTCGTTGAAATAGGCCGGCACGGTGATGACGGCCTCGGTCACCTTCTCACCGAGGTATGCCTCGGCATCGGTCTTGAGCTTCTGGAGGATCATGGCCGAAATCTCGGGGGGGCTGTACTCCTTGCCTCCCATGACCACCTTAGCGTCATCGTTGGCGGCCTTCACTATCTTGTAGGGGAGGAGCTTGCGGTCATACTCCACCGAGGGTTCTCCGTACTTCCGTCCCATGAGGCGCTTGATGCTGAAGACGGTATTGTCTGAATTGGTGATTGCCTGGCGTCGGGCTACCTGCCCCACGAGGCGTTCCCCGGTCTTGCTGATAGCCACGACTGACGGCGTGGTACGACCGCCCTCGGCATTGGGGATAATGGTTGGTTCGCCACCTTCCATCACCGCTACTGCGGAAAACGTCGTCCCCAGGTCTATTCCAATAACCTTTCCCATATTCCACTCCTCCTATCCAGGACGTACCTGGTATTGTTTAATAAGTGTGCCGGGCATTTCCCACTGGTATTCTCAAGCCCGGAGTGCTATTCCTCTTCGGCCTCTCCACTGCCCACAATCACCACGGACGGGCGGAGTACCCTGTCCTGAAGCATATATCCCTTCTGTAGCTCCTGTACCACGGTCCCTTCCTCACCTTTGCTGTATCCGGCCGCTTGATGGAAATTGGGGTCGAACGCTTCGTCCATTGCCTTTATCTGGATGAGGCCCTGTGCCTCCAGCCCCGCCCGGAGCTTTCGCTCAATGAGCCGGATTCCATCTAGCCAGACATTATCGACTAATGCTGGACTAGCCTGCCCTAGAGCCCTCTCAAGGTCGTCCAGAACGGGCAGAAGACCGAGCATAAGCTGTGCATTGGCGAATTTGGAGAGTTCTCCCTTTTCCTGCTCGCTGCGCCGCTTGTAGTTCGCGAAATCCGCCTGGGCCCTTTGCCAGTTGGCCAGGTAGTTCTCCGCCTTCTCTTTCTCTTCGGCGAAGGCCTGGTTCAAAGCCGTTACCTCGTCCACCTCAGGCTCATCCTGGGTAGCTCGCTCTTCATCGGACATTACAAACCACCACGCTCTCCGGGTTCTCTATCATTGGTCGATTCAGCCGCCGGCTACTGGTGTTCCGCACTGTGCCGGGTGGTTTCCTCCCTGCCGTATAGTCTGGCCACCATCTGGCTGAGCAACCAGGACAGGTAGTCTATGGCGGCGATGGCGCGGGCGTAGGGCATCCGCGTGGGTCCGACAATCGCCAGTGTGCCGACGGCCTCGTCCGGCAGTCCGTAGCGGCTAACGACGACGCTGTACTCCCTGATGATTTCAGACTCATTCTCCCCGCCGATGACCACTGTGACCCCCTGCCCGGGGAGTATACGAGGCAGGATGCTCTTCAGCAGGCTTCTGCGCTCGGTAAGCTCCACCAGAGCCTGGACATGCCTGCTGTCGGCAAACTCCGGCTGCTCAAGCACGAAGTGCAGCCCATCGAAGTAAGGCTCTGCGCTGCCCTCCTCGTCTTCATCACGCATCATGCTCAGTACGCAATCACTGAACTGCTGCTCGACGGGGGAAAGGGCCTCTTCCCGGTCTGGGATTTGCTCGGCAGCCAGGCCTGAGTAGGCTGTGTTCAACTTCATAGAGATTACGACCAGCTCCGACTGGGTGACTTCCTGCTCAAAGGTCACCAGTTGCTGTCTGACCTTGGCCCCCTGAAGTACCAGGACCAGCAGTGCGGTTGTTTCCTGGAGACTGACCAGTTCCATGTGCTTATAGCGGCACCGGCTGGTTTTTAGTGTCGCTACGACCGCCATATTGTGGGCCAGGTGAGCTAGAAGTGTCGCCGTCAGACTCGACCACTCGTCCAGTCTGCTCTCCACCTGATGGAAGAGATGGCTTATCATTCGCTGCTGGGCCGGAGGCAGCTTGATATCTTCCAGAGACTCGACATAGTAACGGTAACCCATATCGGACGGGATGCTTCCGGCCGAAGGGTGCGGGCGGGTGATGTAGCCTCCTTGTTCCAGCCGTGCCATCTCATTACGGATGGTGGCCGAGCTCACCGCCAGGCCATAATCATGCATGATACTCTGTGACGGTACCGGAATCGCCCTGGCAATGTACTGCCCGACTATTGACTTTAGGATGGTCTCCGTCCTGGGAGATAGCATTTTCGTCTCCGGTTAGCAGTCTAAGGTTGAGAGTGCTAACAACTCTAAATTACCATCTGCACCCCTTACTTGTCAAGGTTTTTTGCTCTTCCAGTACGGCCGATGCTGGTTGCCATCGGGGGGTGTCTGTCAGGAATCAGGTAAAGCCTGCTTCCTGCACAAGAAGAAAACTTCCGCTCCCTGCAGGAAGAGGCGTTGGGTAGTGACTACGACACCCCACTCTGTTCTGTCACCCTTCTGTCTGAACGAGAGCAGGTTTGTGTCGCCAGGATATGGGCGAGGAAGTACTCTCCCATCCGGAGGGTCAGTTACTAATTGAACCACATCACTGTCTGTGCTATATTGGGATACATGGACATCAACTGGCTGGGACACTCCTGTTTCCGCATCCGCGGCAGACAGACCACCATCATCACCGACCCGTATTCACCGGACTACGGCTATTCCCTGGGGAAGCCCACGGCACGTATTGTCACCGTCAGCCATCAGCATCCGGGGCATTCCTATACCCAGGGTGTGACTGGTGAATTCAGACCAGTCAGGGGACCCGGTGAATACGAAATCAGCGGTGTTCTCATCGTCGGTATGGCCACCTTTCATGACAGCGAAAGGGGGGCGACAAAGGGGAAAAACACCGTCTACCTGATGGAGGTGGATGAGGTGACCATCTGCCATATTGGTGACCTGGGGCACGTGCTTACCGCGGACCATTTGGAGCAGATAGAGCACGTGGACGTGCTGCTGGTTCCGGTGGGTGGGGTGTCTACAATCAATGCCGCAACCGCCACCGAGCTGGTACGACAGCTGGAACCGAAAGTGGTTATACCCATGCACTACCGGACTGAAGTGCTGGACCGTGGACTGGCACCGGTGGATGAATTCCTCAGGGAAATGGGGTTGAAGGACATCGTTTCCCAGCCAAAGCTGTCCGTTACCAGGGCAAGCCTGCCCCAGAGCACCCAGGTCTATCTTCTTGACTACTAACCTGGCCCGTCTTTAACTGCCTTCTCTTCGCACACCGGCTTAGAAGCGCCTGGTCTTTACCACCAGGGCCAGCAGAACGGTCAGAATCAGTACCATTACCGCCAGTAGTCCAATAATGGCGTAGGTTGCCCACTCGGGGACTACTATCTCAACCGTGGTCTGCAGTGTCGGTGGTAATTGCGGCGCCACGGGTTCCTGTATCGGCGGGTCGGGCACCGGCGGTTCCGGGTCCGGCTCCACGATTGGTGGCGACTCAGGCTGCTCTGGTTCTATCGCCGGGGAGGATTCCAGATGACCGGGGTTGGATGACGGTTGCACCGGCTCCGGTGCCGGGGGTGGTGGTGCTGGTCCGGTGGTGAAGGCACTGACCGCACTCCAGGCACTGTGACTGTCCTGCGAGCAACCTCTAACCTTCCAGTAGTAGGTGGTATCGTAGTCCAGGATGACATCGCTCTGCCAGGCCGTGACCGGCAGAGCATCCGCGCCGTCTTTCATAACCGCCAGGTCCGTGAAGAGCATGTCTGTTGATACCAGCAGTTCGTAACCTTCCGCGCCTTCAATAGCGTCCCACTGGAAGACCGGTTTCTGTGGGACTTCGCGGGCACCGGCCTGTGGACTGAGCAGTTCCAGGGTGCTGACAGTACGCCCGAGAATGGTGGTGAACGATAAACTGGCTGACCACGGGCTCAGGACCGGCTTGCTGGCCCTCACCCGCCAGTAGTACGTGGTGCCCGGTTGTAGAGTCGGCAGCCGGACAGAGGTGGCGCTGGTATTACCCTCAGACCCTTCGGGGACGCTGGAGAAGTTGCCGTCGTAGTCAATCTGCCACTGGTACTGTGTCACCGCTGGTGACCCCGCCCACACAAGGGTGACATTATCCGTATTCACCCCTGGAGCCTTATCGTCCGGTGAGGCCGGGACTACCGGTATGCACATCGTGTCAATATAGGTCATAAGCCTGGTGTTCTGGCTGTCAACCGACCACAGCCGGTTGCCGCATGTCCAGAGTCCGTCCAGTTTGGCGCCATCATCAAGTCCGCGGGTTACCGTCTCGAAGGTCTGGTTCAGGGGAAACGTGGGGTTGAGTGAGCGTTCCATGCCCCCCTTGTTCTCAGTCGCATCCACCGGTTGTGAGTCGATGGCATAGAGCGTGCCGGCGACATAGAGCGAATTGATGGAGGTTATGGCTACCTGCCCGATAATGGCACCATCCGACAGGGTGCTGTTTATGGCCTGCCAGGAGTCGTCCCTGCCGACGAGAAGGCGGAAGATGCGCTCGTCATCCCCGGCACTGACCACAGCCTTGCTGGTGGCATAGATAGCCCCGTTGCTATTGAATGTGGGGTCAAAGGCAACGCCGACTTCGCCAGTGCCGTTGACCACAGGCAACTGCTGGCCCAGCGGGGCGAAACTGGCCCCGCCGTCGCGTGACCAGTACACCTGTCCGGTGACATTGCCTGCCAATATCGTCAGGTCATGCTCGTAGCCCGGTGAAACGGCCAGGGAGGTGAGCGGCTGGCTTCCCACGGCGGCCCCTGCGGGAGGCAGGAAGCTGACCCCGTCGAAACGGTAGACCCGTCCCTCGCTACCGTCGTATACGGCAATGAAGAGAGCGTTGCCCGCGGTAGCCCAGGCATCGACGGTTAGGGGGGCGGAAAACGACACAAATGTTGTGCCATTATCCGTCGATTTCCAGATGGTGGGGTTGCCGTTACCCGTACCGGTAAGGAATACCACCTGGTTGTCGACGCTGTATCCGCCGGAGATTTCCACTATGTAGATTTCATCGACCCCGGCGTCGCTGCTGCTGAGCATCCTTTCCCAGGAGGCACCATCGGTCACGCTTCGCCACAGGCTCTGCACGATATGCTGGGCATTATGGGTCACCAGGAACAGGGTGTTGTCCAGCCCGTGGAGTGGAGATACCGCCACATCAAGGATGGTGCTTATTGCCGTATCTATCAGGCTTACCTGCTGCCACGTAATACCGCCGTCCCTGGTGCGGGAAAAGGCACTCTCCATGCCACTGGTGACGGTGAAGGCTTCTCCACTGGTGCTGAAACCGGGAAGGAGGAGGACATGGGTGATGGACTGTCCGGTGGGGTTTCTGGCACCGGTTGCCCAGTTCACGCCGCCATCGGTGCTGATGTAGACCTCCGCACTCCCGGCAGCACCGGCGAGCAAGCTGGCACCGGCGGTAATACCGGCAACTTCAAGACTGGTAACATCCACACCGGTCAGACCGGAGGCAGAGCCAATATCCAGGTCGGTGGTTGTCAGGCTGCCGGCAGCCAGGCTTACCCGGTAAACATCGCCGCCGTCACTGCCGGTGTCTAGCCCGATGAATAGAGACCCGCCTTCGGTGAGCGCCTGGTAGTCTTCGGGGAAGGCAATTGCTGCTGATGCCGGCACCACACCCGGAACTGTCGTGCCGCTTATCGTTGCGCCCCAGTTCTCGTCGGCAATCCTGGCAAGAACGAAGCTGTCCGTCTCGTCACTGGCCACGGCAAGGAGCTGGCCGTCATCGGTGAAGCGGGGGGAGAAGGCGACGCAGTAGACATCATAGTTGCCGATGCCGGTGTCCACCCAGCCAACCGGCAGGTTGTTTTCGTCCAGGAGGAAGACACCGCCGTATTCCGCGGCATCGGTGTCCCTGGTGCCGACGGCTACCAGATTGGCGGTGCCTGTCCCGGTGATGTCAATGGAGGCAATTTCCAGGTTGTTACCGCCGCTGCCGCCGGGGTTTGCCGGTAACGGGACAAAGCTGACGCCGGCGTCGGCGGACTTGTATACGATTGAGCTGGTGGTGTAGTAGAGGGTGCTGGCATTCTCCGGGACGGTGATGATATCGACGATGGTATCCTGCACACCGCCGGTCTGTGACCAGCGCATTCCGCCATCCCGGGATTTGAATAGGCGGTAGGCTGTGCCTGTGGGAGTGGCATAGCAGTAGAGGGTGCCGTCGGCGGCCCTGGCCAGGTGCCGGGTGTCCGCGCCACTGGCGAGTACCCAGCCGCCCGATTCCCCTTCGGCGGGAATATCCGCCCGGTACCACCGGACCTCTTCTATGGCAGCCGCCAGGCCGGTAGGCGGAACGAAGAACAGCAGCCCCGGCAGCAGGAATATCGCCAGGACTGTGAGGAGTACCCAAGTCTTAATGCGGCGACTGTGTGTGACCGGCATTGGCCGCATTCTACATTCGTGGTGGGATAAAGTCAAGGAAGGGAGGGGGGTGGCGGGAGCTACAGGCGAAACGACAGAAAAGTGCCAGAAACAAAAAATCCGAGAAACAAATCGAGGCTAGTCAGGCGTGATTTGTTTTTCTAGTTATGTCTACTCAGAAGTAGATGTCTACTCAGAAGTAGATGTCTACTCAGAAGTAGATGTCTACTCAGAAGTAGATGTCTACTCAGAAGTAGATGTCTACTCAAGGGTAGATGTCTACTCAAAAGTAGATGTCTACTCAGAAGCAGTTATGGTAAGTAAGAGGGCAGAGACGGGTTTCTGTTGGGCAGAAGCCGAATCCGGTCAAGGACGAGATTGCCGCGCTACGGCCTGCTGGCAAAGCCAGCAGGTTCGCTCGCAATGACGGTGTGAGGCGGTCTTGTGTGTAAAGAGGCGGGCCCCCTTCTCAATAGGGGGGCCCGCCGGGTTTCCGTGTTGCGCGACGTTCGTCACGCCAGGACGGCTTAAGTTACTCTTCTGGTCCTGACGATAAGAACGACTACCGCGATGATGAGTACCGCACCGACGGCGACAACTACCCACAGGAGGTAATCAGGTATGACCTGGACCTCTTGCTTGGTCGCTGGCGGCACCTGGAGGATTATCTCCGGTG
>JADHXC010000045.1 GCA_016783135.1 Dehalococcoidales bacterium
GCCGGCTTCGCCCTCCCTGAGCACGGCGATGATCTGTTCCTCGGTGTACTTCCTGCGAACCATGATGAGTCCTCCTCAGCTATTCTATTATAGCGGAGGACTCTAAGTCAGGGTGTTACTGTTTCCGGGGGTATGGTCACCCGAACCCCATGTAGCCCGGAGAAAAGGCGGAGGCCGTTTGACTCCGTTCAAGGCCATACTATTACTTAATTGTCACCACGTCAAACAGAAGAGGCAGCCGTTACAAGCTGCCTCTTTCTTCAGAAACCGACTGCCAGTGAATGTTAGTGAATGTTATTGAAACGGTGGCGGGTCTTGCACCTGTACCTGATTCACTTCGCCCTGCCCTTTTTCTCCCATTACCTTATCTCCACCGGCAAATGCCGTGGATGCAAAACAAACTGTAAGTGCCGCTACAACCAGGATAATACAGAATGCCCTTTTCACTCCCTGATACCCTCCTGTAACGAATTCCACTGAAGCCTAGTTACCCCGGCCGTTGCCATTGCCTGCCGTACCGTTACCATTGCTGTTACCCCGGGTTTCCCGCCATTCTTGCACCCGGTTTTGCCAGGTTTCAATACGTCCTCGCAGTTCTCCCTTTCGGGCTTCCCGCCACTCTTGCATCCTGTTCTTAAAGGCTTCAATCCGCCCCTGCGGCTCTCCACCATCTTCAGTTTCAAACCACTCATGCAATTCTGCTCTTCGAGCTTCAAGCTGCTGCTTCATCTGTTCTTTTCGAGCTTCAAGCCATTCTTCTTGGTCTGCGTTATGAGCTTCGAGTCGATTCCTCAACTGTTCCCTTCGAGCATCAAGCTGCTGCTGCAAATCCGCCTTTCGGGCTTCGAGCCGTTCCCGTACCTGAGCTTTCTGAGCGTCAATCTGCTCATGCATGGACTCCTTAACCTGGGTAATTGCAGACTCCAGAGCTTCATACGCTATGCCGTACCCTGTGTTAAGTATTTCGGCCAGGATATCCTTGAATTGCTCAGCGTTACAGTCCTCGGGGGCCAGTTCCCGCATCTGGTCCCGGGCTTCGGAAAAGGCACTCTGCAATTGCTCTGGCGTGATGCCAAGAAGGTCGGCAACCATTTCCACAAAGACTGGCCTGGGCGTGTCCTCAACTTCATCATCGGCCAGCGCTATCCCGGCAGTACCCCCAAATAGCAGTACAGCGACAAGTAACGAAATGACGGCAAATCTTTTCTTGCTCCACATTGCAGTTGCCTCCTTTCTTTTTGCTACTACCTGTATTATATAACGGATGAAAATCCAAAAAGTTAGCATTAGCCGGATTTTGATTGTGTTATGCACCTTTTACTCGGATACTACGATAACCTCGGCCAGAATTTCCGCGGCGAGCCACATTCCCGTAGATGCCTGATTCACCAGGTTAATATCCTTTTCATCTATGCCTTCTGCCAGTATACCCATTTCATTATTCAGACCGGCTATGGCCTCCAGATTTACGATGTGGACACCCGCCATCGAGTCTGGAGGTACTATGTGACAGGCCTCGTCGCATAGAGTGGTAATGTCTTCCATTGCCAGGGTTATTGACGTAATCCAGTCAGGGTCCTCTATTGCAGGGTTTGCCAGTACCTGGTCCATTCCGTTAACTATGGCGATGAGCTCTACAGCAATAGCAGCAATCTCAATCCTGTATTCGTCCTCACTGGCGGATTGCGTAACGTCGTCTGATACAACGTCGTCTGATGCAACGTCGTCTGCTCCATTCGGTTCTTCAGTATCGGCCGGTGTTACTGTGGAATCATCACGACAGGAGACTGCCCCGAGACATACCAGGGATACTATCAGAAAAACAGCTGCTACTATTCGTATTCCAGGTTTCATTCTACTCCTCCTGTGATTCCTGTTGTTCTTACTTGACACCAGAATATCAGCGCTATCACCTTTGTGGTCAGTCCGCACTCTCTTGAATTCATTGCTGCCAGGATAGTCGCCTGCTAAACAACCACCATATACTATAACGGTAGAAGTGCAATTTTATTAGGTCACTCCAGGCTCAGGAACTGAAAATTACACGCAGAGAGGAATTACCCTCTAGCTGGTAAGTGTTACGACCCCTTGTCTACTCCTCTTCACATTCTATCAGGTGTGGGTGCGTAATTTAATCCCGTATCAGTACTACAGCAGGCAGTACTTACGTAATGTATTACCAAAGGGAAACCTGAAGGGCACACTGCCCGGTGTTGGCACTGATTCCGGACAGGGATTTCACTCTTAGGCTGGTTCGAAGTGCTAAGCCAGCAAACAGAACAGTAACAACAACGACAAGACAATCTGCGATAAGGAATCATTAATCTCATAGAAGTAGAAGGGTGACCGGGACCCCTTCAAATTCGATGGTCGGGGTGGCCGGATTTGAACCGGCGACCACCTGAACCCCATTCAGGTGCGCTACCTGGCTGCGCTACACCCCGAAGGTCGGCTGAGCACCCCCACCATGGCACTATCGCTCCATCTTGCGGGTGCTGCGGTCTCCATTTTGAGCTATTCCGGGGGAATAGTCAAGATTGGGTGTGTCGGGCCTTGAAGAAGCCAGACGCAGGACGTAAGATATGGCTGTTGGCATAAAAATGAAGATAACTATTATCTACGATAATAAGGTGGTGCGACCGGGGCTCAGGGCCGACCACGGTTATGCCTGTCTGGTTGAGGCTGAAAGTACGCCTGCCATTCTATTTGATACCGGCGCAAGAGGCTCGATATTGAAGCACAACATGGCAGCGCTGGGAGTGGACCCGGGCAGCATCGGGACCGTGGTGATTTCGCACCGGCATTCGGACCATACCGGCGGTCTGAGCGATGTTATTAAGGCGAGTAAGGATGTCGAGGTATTTCTTCCCGAGTCCATCATGACGGGGATTGCAGCGCGGAGGGTTACCAGGGTCAGGGGTCCGCTGGAAATAAGTCCGGGTGTGTATAGTACCGGCGAGCTTTCCGGCATCGAGCAGTCCCTGGTGTTAGCTGCCGGCAAAGGACTGGTGGTACTGGTTGGCTGCGCGCATTCGGGCCTGGACAACATCCTGAGAGTAGCTTCCGGATTCGGTGAGGTCTGGGGTGTCATCGGGGGCTTTCACGGCTTTCAGGACTTTCATCTACTCGACTCCCTTTCTCTGATATGTCCCTGCCACTGTACTGTTTACCGGGAGGAAATAGTGCGTCTCTGCGGTGAGCGGTACCGGAAGTGCGGGGTCGGAACGGTGATTGAGCTATGAGTGCGATTGCGGGAAACGTTATTGAGCTACTGGGAGAGCTTCCACCCGGTGTGCGACTGGTGGCTGCCGCCAAGATGAGGTCGCCGGAGGAAGTCCTCGAAGCGGTCGAGGCCGGTGTGGAGATTATCGGTGAGAACTACGTCCAGGAAGCGGAACGGGCCTGCCAGGTGGTCGGTGACCGGGTCCAGTGGCACTTCATCGGGCACCTGCAGAGGAACAAGGTGAAGAGGGCAGTCAGGATATTCGATGTTATCGAGACGGTGGACTCCGCCGTTGTTGCCGAGGAGATAAACAGGAGATGTCGCGAGCTCGACAAGGTAATGACGGTGTTGATTGAGGTCAACAGCGGCAGGGAGAAACAGAAGTCGGGCGTGTACCCGGAGGCGGTCGAGGAGCTGGTGCGTGATATATCAGCCCTTGAATGTATAAGTGTGAAGGGCCTGATGACCATGGGACCGAGAGTCGGTGACCCCGAGGACGCCCGACCCTGTTTCATCGAGACGAGGAAGGTGTTTGAACGCCTGAAAGAGCTCGGGTTGCCCGGGGTGACCATGGAGTATCTCTCGATGGGTATGACCAATTCGTACCGTGTTGCCATTGAGGAAGGCGCTAATATTGTCAGGGTAGGAAGCCGGATATTTGGAGACCGGGACGCCTGATTTGCCGTCGATACCGGACTTTCAGTAGAATGTAACTGGATACTATACCCGCGAAGACCGGTTACTGCAGAATGGGACGACAGCAGACCAGGTGCATTACATAAGTAGAGATGGCATATAGCTTTGGAAACTGATGGCTCCGAGCCGGGACTGATTGAGATGATGCGGGGTATCTACACGGACACCGTAGTTGACCATGTCCTGAACCCTCGCAATTACGGTGGGCTGTCTGATGCTGACGGTTGCGGTACCGTAATCACCCCGGAGGGTGATAGCATTCGTGTCTGGCTCCGCGTAAGGAACGACCATGTAACTGACGTCTCCTTCTGGACTGACGGCTGTGCTGCCAGTATTGCTTCCGTGAGCATGGTCACCGAACTTGCCAGGGGGAAGAGCCCCGCCGGGGCGCTGGGCGTAAGCCACCAGGATGTACTTGACGCCCTCGGTGGGCTACCTGCTGGGAACGTACACTGTACTATTCTTGCGGTGAATGCCCTGCAGGAAGCCGTGAAAGACTATCTGGCAGTAAAGAAAGAACCCTGGAAGCGGAACTACCGCAAATACTAACGCCCTGGTCGGGAGAATATACAGCATGGCGTCGATTGTTTCTATCGTTGGCAAATCGAAATCGGGGAAGACCACCCTCCTGGAAAAGCTGATTCCCGAGCTGGACTCTCGGGGCTATCAGGTGGCTACCATCAAGCATACCCCGGATGATGTTTCTCTTGATGAACCGGGCAAGGATAGCTGGCGGCACATGCAGGCGGGAAGCAGGGCAACCATCATCGGCTCACCCACCCGGATGACCCTCATCAAGAAGATGACTCCGGGGGTGAAGCTTGAAGAGATGGCCAGCCTGTTCGGTGAGGACTACGATATTGTCCTTGCCGAGGGCTTCAAGCAGGACACGGCACCCAAGATAGAGGTGCACCGTCGGGAAACAGGTCCACCCTTGGAAGGGGTCGATGGCATTATTGCTATTGCTACTGACGAAGTGCTTGATACAGAAATCAGGCAGTTCTCGCTGGAGGACATTGCCGGCCTAGTCGACCTCATGGAGAACGAGGTGATAAGGCCGCACGAGGAAAGGGTGTCTCTCTACGTCAACGGTGCGGCGATACCGTTGACCACCTTTCCCCGCGACCTCATCGGCGGTGTCCTGGCGGCAATGGCTTCCTGTCTGCGGGGAGTGGGAGAGATACGAAGCCTTAAGTTCTTCCTCAGGAGGGGCAGGTCGGGGCAGGATTGATGGGTAGCATTATCTATGGTCCGGTCCCGTCCTGGCGACTGGGCAGGTCGCTGGGTATCGATGTAATCGCCGCACCAAGCAAGCTCTGCTCGTTCGACTGCATCTACTGTCAGCTCGGCGCAACGGTTAACCCGGTGGTAAGGCGACGGGAGTTTATCAGTCTGGAGCAGTTGGCGGAAGAGCTTGACAGGGTGAGGGGAGTGCCGGCAGATTACGCCACTTTCTCCGGTATGGGGGAACCGACCTTAGGCAGTAATCTCGGCGAGGCAATCGGGCTGGTGCAGTCGATTTTAGATTTGCCGGTGACCGTGCTGACCAATTCCTCGCTGATGTCGCGCCAGGATGTACGCCAGGAACTGGCCCGGGCGGACGTGGTCGTTGCCAAGCTGGACGCTCCCGACGAAAATCTATTCCGGCAGGTCAACCGCCCCCGGGTGAGGACTACCCTGCGGGAAATCGTCGACTCAATCCGACTCTTCCGCGGCACCTATCCGGGGAGACTGGCCCTGCAGATGATGTTCGTTGCCGCCAACAGGAACAGTGCCGTTGAGATGGCGGCGCTGGCCCGGGAGATTGCGCCGGACGAGGTGCAGATAAACACGCCGTTGCGACCCTGCGCGGTGAGCCCGCTGTCGTCGGAGGAGATTGCGGGGATAGCCCGTGAGTTCGCCGGCCTTGAAGGCATCGTTACCGTTTATGATTCACCGCGACCGGTAGTGACGCCGCTGGATGTGCAGGAAACGGAGCGACGTCGACCTCCGACATCACGCGAAGAAAGGGGAGCGCAGACAGGATGACGTATCAGGATAATATAGGTGAGATGGTAATCGCCGCGGCCACGAAGATTGAGCGCATAACTACTTCCACGGATAAAGCGGGCAGCATAGTCCTGGCTACCGGGCGTGGCGGCACCGGCAAGTCTACCTTCGTCGCTTTGCTCAGTCGATACCTGAAATCGCCCCTGCTCCTGCTGGATATCGATCCCGACCAGAGCCTGGCAGCGATGCTCGGCGTGGACCTCGAGGCTGCCACGACGACAACCGACATCGGCCGGGAGGTCCCGATTAAGACCCTTTCCGACCTTACCAGTGACATCGAAGACGAAGACGCCTTTACCGAGCTGGCCGGGTCGCCGGCGACGGTGAAGATACCCCTGCTGCTCCAGTGGTACACCCAGTTCCATTCCGGGCGGTTCGACCTGATATCGCTGGGGCCGAAATGGACCGAGGGCGATTACCGGTCGGCTAACTTCCTGTTCGAGTTCATCATTCCCACTATCGGGGAGCAGTATGCCAGCATACTGGTCGATTCTCCCGCCGGACTGGAGCACCTCAACCGGAGGGTGGTGCCCAGAATCGACGACCTCTTCATCATAATCGACCCGTCGAAGAAATCGATGGCGCACATCGAGCGGGTGAAGAAGATTCTGGGGCAGGTCGGCACGACCTACCGGCGACTCTTCCTGGTGGGCAACTACGAGTTCGACACCGAGGCGGAGCAGTACCTGGAGAGCACCGGCGAGACCTACCTGGGTAAGATGGACTACGATGCCGACCTCAAGAGGTACAACCTGGTGGGGAAATCGCTCCTTGACCTGCCCGAAGACGCCCCGGCCTGTCGGTCGATACGGCGGATACTGGAGCGGGCGGGCTACGAGGTCAGCTAGGAGTTAAGGAGACTAGCCATAACGTCGCCTGTCCTGATTTGTAAGCTTGTAGCAGCCCCAGCCAATCTCCGAGCGTATTCGTCCTTCAGATCCTCGATAGATTTCTGGCTCTCCGTAAGTTCTGCATCAACCTCTTCTATTATCTTGAGGGCTGTGCCTCCAAAAGCCTTCTTGGAATCCATACCAAATACCATACTTCGTAGGTAAAGGTAGGCAGTGAAGTTCCTTATAGTTTCATTTACAGGCGGCAACAAATCTCCTTTGAAGGATCCTAGGGCGATCGCTCTTACGTACTCAGTCTTGCCAAAGACGATAGCGTATCTAAGTAGCGTGTTGCCTTCCGCTACGGTTCCCATCTTGTTAATGTCAGGATCGCTAACAAGCGGAATGTCAAATTCAAATTCTGTCGTTTGGAGTTCCATTGCCCAGTCCGCAATCACGTTCAGTAGTCTATGTCGAAACTCTCTTTTCTGAATATCGCGTGTCTCGCGGATAGAGCGTATTCCCAATATCAAGGCCACGACAACGGCAATGAATGTTAGACCTGCCGAAACTGCACCCACCAAATCACTGGCTTCCCAAATCATGAACACAGTCTATCACAAAATCTGATGTCTTGGGGGATTGTCAGCCACAATTATTCGGAATGGTTCTTGGCGTAACGATTGTCAGAATATGGGCATAATGTGAGAAGAAGTTGCCGGCGTGGTTTCCGTTCCGACCTTTCGCTATACCCGCCGGAACTCCCTCTCAAGCTGCCGCGAGCTCAGGTGGATGACCGTTGGCCGACCGTGCGGGCAGGTGCGCGGCATGGCGGCCTGCTCCAGTTGACGGATAAGCTCCCGCATCTCCTCGTCGCTGAGCGTCTGGCCGGCACGTACCGCGCTGTGGCAGGCCAGGGTAATGGCTATATCCTCGCTCCAGTTGTCGCCACCACCCTCGATAATCGTATCGAGAAGCTCCCGCACCATGGCCGACCAGTCCTTTCCATCGAGCACCGCCGGTATTGCCCGCACCAGGTACGTGCGGTCGCCAAACGGCTCGATTGAGAAGCCGAACTCCTCGAGCTGCCGGTAGCCGTTCCTCAGCACCTCGTCCTGTCGCGGGCCGACCTCAAACGGTACCGGTTCCAGGAGACCCTGAACGTCCGTCTGGCGCTGTTCCTGCTGTCGTCTGGCCTTCTCGTAGACGATGCGCTCGTGGGCGGCATGCTGGTCGATGAGGTAGAGTCCGTCCGGCCCCTCGGCGACAATGTAGGTGCTGTCCAGTTGCCCCAGTACCCGCAGCGCCGGCAGGGAGACCAGTGGGGTCGGCGCGGTCTCCATCGGCAGGGCTGTCGTGTTCGCATCTGTCCGAGGCAGTGTCCACAGCTGACGGGTCGGTGCTCGCGGTGTCGTGTAGGTAGCGGTAGTATCTTCAATCCTGGCCACCGGTGCCATTTCCACCAGGGTGCCGCGCACCGCCCTCTGCACCGCGGCAAAGACGGCGCGTTCGTTGCGGAACTTCACCTCCGCCTTGGAGGGATGGATGTTGACATCGACCTCTCCCGGCGGTATGGCAATGTTGACAATGGCCACCGGGTGTCGGCCCGTCATCAGCATTCCCTGGTAGGCTTCCTCAACTGCCCAGGCCAGTGACCGACTGCTTATCGAGCGGCGATTGACGAAAAAGCTCAGGTAGTCGCGATTGGCACGACTCAGCCCGGGTGAACCGACCATGCCGGTCACCACCGTGGGTGCCGTCGTATTCCCGCCCTGCCAGGTATCGTCGCTACCCTTGATATCGAGCAGGTCGCGGGCTACCTGCAGGCCGTAGACCTCGATGGCACTCTCGATGAGCTGTCCGGTACCTGGTGTCCTGATTACACTTCGCCCGTCGATAGTAAGCGTGAACCTGACCTCGGGAAAGGCGAGAGCACACTCGCTGACGACACGGGCGATGTGGCTGTTCTCGGTGATGGTCGATTTCAGGAACTTGAGTCGGGCCGGTACCGAGCGAAAGAGGTCGCGCACCGTAACCGTCGTACCCCGGGCATGCCCCTCACTGCGATGCTCAACGACGGTACCATTCCGGAGACTGACGAAGTCGCCCGCCGACTCACCGGCGGCGCAGGAAACAATCTCCACCACTGCCATGGCGGCGATGCTGGGCAGGGCCTCGCCGCGGAAACCGAAGGTGACAATAGAGTCGAGGTCCTCGACAGTGCTGACCTTACTGGTCGCGTAGCGGTCGAAGGCAGTCTCGATTTCCCCCGGGGGGATGCCGCTACCGTTGTCGGTTACCCGAATCAGGCTCACCCCGCCGCCCCGCGTCTCGACCGATACCTGCGAGGCACCGGCATCGAGGGAGTTCTCCACCAGCTCCTTGACCACCGAGGCGGGACGCTCCACGACCTCGCCGGCGGCAATCTTGGCGGCCACGGTCTGCTCCAGGACTCTTATCGGCATATTACGCCCACTACAATATTTGGACAACTATACACGTTTCCGTGTAGATTGTCAAGTGGCCAACCACTACGGCCTGACCGAGCGTGTCGCTATGAATATCGGCATGTAATGCGTCAGCGGGTCGTCGCCATCCAGAAGGTCGTCTTCGCCGTAGCCGTCCTCGTAGAACCCGGTCACTACAAAACCGGCGTCGAATTGCCCGCCAATCTGGTCTTCCAGGGTATGGCTGAATTCAATGGGTTCTTCCTTGTCGATGCGACGCTGCTTCTCCTCTTCCGTCAGGCTCGTGAGGTCGGAATACGGTATTTTGTACTTGACCTGGAGAATACCGGTGCGGTCGGCTAACTCGTAGTCGAATAGATATACCGCCGGATTGTTGAAACCGGCCAGCAGCACTCCGCCGGACCGCAGCACTCGAAACGTCTCCTTCCAGACCGGCCGGACATCGGGAACGAACAGATTGGACACGGGATGGACTACCAGTCCAAAGCTCCCGTCGGCAAACATGGACAGGTCGGCCATGTCGCCCTCAACGGTGGTGACAGCAAGCGAGTCCCTGTCGGCAACCAGGCGTTCCTGTTCCAGTTGCCCGGGCGAGTTGTCGAGAACGGTCACCTCGGCTCCGGCAGCCGCCAGAATCGGTCCCTGCTGACCTCCCCCTGACGCCAGGCACAGCACGCGAAGTCCTTCCGTTTGCGGAAACCACTGCCTCGGCACCGGTTTCGACGGCGTCAGGAATATCTCCCATTCGTCCTGCCTGGCCGCAGCCACGGTTTCACTGCTTACCGGCACGGTCCATCTGCCCCCCGACCGGACCAGTCTATCCCAGGCGGTACGGTTGTGCCTTCTGATATCCATATAGCTCCTTCAGGGGTGACCTGCTTCGGCGATTGTACCACACCCTTCCGGACCAGGTCACATTCAGATTACCCCCGGTCGGACGGGCCATCTGTCGGGTTCAGGGTTTGGCGGAAAGGGTTAAGACACCTTCTTCAAACTGGCCAGGCTCGATAGCAGCCTCTTCACTCCCTGGTCGATAAAAGCGACCACCACCTCGCTGTCGTCCCGTACCTTTTTACAGCTGACCACTACCCCTTCACCGAACTGGGTGTGACTGACGTGGTCGCCCGCCTTCAGATCGGACATTGCCCCATTGCTGGCAGGTTTGTTGGCACCGCTGGTCTGTTCAGAGGTCGATGCCGGGCCCCATGAATAGACTGCCTCGGCTACCTTGTCGGTGCCTTCCTGCCACCAGCCGGGGGTGGAGGTCAGGTGACCGGGGATATCTTCGAGGAAGCGCGACGGCTTGTTGACGTTGCTGCTGCCCATCAGGGTGCGGCGGAAGGAGCGCACCAGGTACAGGCGTTGCTTCGCCCGGGTAATGCCCACGTAGCACAGTCGGCGTTCTTCCTCCATCTGTGCCGCGTCGTCGAAAGACCGGACGTGCGGGAGGAGGCGTTCCTCCATGCCGACAATGAAGACCACGGGGAACTCCAGGCCCTTGGCCTGGTGCAGCGTAATCAGGGTTACGCGGTCGGTGGTCTCATCGAGACTGTCGATATCCGACACCAGGGCCACTCCCTCCAGGAAGGCAATCAGACCCTCCGTCGACTTCAGGTGGCGATACTCCTGGGCGACACCACGGAGCTCGAGGATATTGTCCCAGCGTTCCTCGCCGTCGTCTCCACTCATGATATAACGCTGGTAGCCGGAACTCTCAACGACGGTGTCGAACAGCTCCACCAGGTCCAGCTCCCGGCTCTTTGTGATGAACCCTTCCAGCATCATCCAGAAATCGGCCAGCAGACGGGTGGTGCGTGGGCTAAAGGGGTGCTCGGGTACATCGTCCTTCTCACTGGCCTCAGCGATAAGCCGCAGCGCCTCCGAAGGCGAGATGCCCAGCGACCTCGCCCGGTCGGACAGTCGTGTCAGGGTCTGCTGCCCGATACCCCGGCCGGGAACGTTGATGACCCTCATCAGGCTGACGGTGTCCTGCGGGTTGTGGACCAGGCGCAGGTAGGCAATGACATCCTTGACCTCGCGGCGCTCGTAGAAACGGGTGCCGGCCACCAGCTTGTAGGGGGTCCCGTAGCGGACAAAGGCCTCCTCGATTACTCTCGACTGAGCGTTGGTGCGGTACATCACCGCGCAGTCGCCCAGTTTCGCCTCCCTGAGGTCGACCAGGCGCTCAATCTCGTTGACGACGAACTGGGCTTCATCCTGCTCGGTATAGGTCTCGACAATCCGTGTCAGCTCACCGGCCTCGTTGTCCGTCCACAGGTTTTTCGGCTTGCGCAACTCGTTGGCCGAGATTACCGATGAAGCCGTGTCCAGTATCGTCCGGGTCGAGCGATAGTTTTGCTCCAGGAGCACCAGCTTGGCATCGGGGTAGTCGTTCTCAAAGCTGAGGATGTTGCGCAGGTCGGCGGAGCGCCAGGAGTATATCGACTGGTCGGGGTCGCCAACAACACAGATGTTGCGGTGCTTTGCCCCGAGCTGTTTGACCAGCTCGTACTGGACCAGGTTGGTGTCCTGGAACTCGTCCACCAGGAGGTGAAGGTACCGTGACTGGTAGCGGGAGAGGGTCTCCGGGCTTTTTCGGAAGAGCTGTACCGTCTTCATCAGCAGGTCGTCGAAGTCGAGGGCATTACTTTCGGTGAGCAGCTGCTGGTAGCGCTCGTAGCAGCGGGAGACAATCTCCTCGAAGTAGCTGCGTCCCCGCCGAACGTAGTCGGCGGGCGTCAGCAGGTGGCTCTTGGCCCAGGATATGGCCGTGGCCACCGCCTGCGGGGAGTACTGCTTGGGGTCGATGCCGATTGCCAGCATGGCCCGCTTAAGCAGACTCTGCTGGTCGCTGGCATCGTAAATAACATACCTGGGGTTAATGTCGAGGGCCCTGCCGTCCTGCCGGAGGATACGGGCGCAGATGGCGTGGAAGGTACCCAGAGTCAGTTCCCCGGCCGAGCCGCTGACGAGATTGTGGAGTCTATCCGACATCTCCCGGGCGGCCTTGTTGGTGAAGGTGACTGCCATGATGCGGCGGGGGTTGATGCCGCAGACGGTGATGAGGTAGGCCACGCGGTGGGTGATGACCCTGGTCTTGCCGCTGCCCGGCCCGGCCAGAATCAGTATCGGTCCGCTGATTGCCTCTACGGCTTCCCTCTGTGCCGGGTTCAGCTCCGCCAGAACGTCCATTCAGGACTATTATAGCATCGGTGTGCCGGACTTGGAAGGACGCTAAAGCGTTTGCCGGACGACACATGGTATTTGATGATATGCCTCACTCTGTTTGACAGAGGACCATGATTGACGTAATATATATGCGGATATGCGCATATCCAATTTAGTACCACAGGAGCGTCATGCAGAAACTACTGAAGGCTGTCAAAGCCTTATCTGACGAAACCAGGCTCAGGATTCTCAACATCCTCCTTGAGCGGGAGTGCTGTGTCTGTGAGGTCATGCAGGCGCTGGATATTTCCCAGACAAGGGCGTCCCGTAACCTGAAACTGCTGTACGATGCCGGTTTTCTTACCATGAGGAAGGAAGGTGTCTGGGTACTGTACTCCATAGACAGAGAAGCGACCAAAGAAGATTTCCTTGGCCTGGTTACGGCTGTTGGTGAACTGCTGGCGGGTAATGAAATCGCGGTACTGGACCGGAAACGCCTCGCTGAAGCTGAGCGGGTAGGACCGGGTTGTGTCAAGAGAATGGTCGGGTAGCGGGCCTCTCTTTTTTTTACGAATAGATATACGCTAATGCGCATACAAGGATGGGTTCAGGCCAGTGATGTCAATAATAACAGATGTTCTACAGGGTGGATGGAATGCGTTGCTGGAATACCTGTCAGCACACGTGCTCACCTGTTTAGTACCGGCTTTTTTTATTGCCGGAGCCATTGCCGTGTTTGTGTCCCAGGGAGCGGTACTCAGGTGTTTCGGACCGAAGGCGAAGAAGGTACTCTCCTACAGTGTTGCTTCCGTCTCCGGGACTATTCTGGCGGTCTGTTCCTGCACGGTACTGCCCCTGTTCGGCGGTATCTATAAAAGGGGGGCGGGTATTGGCCCGGCAATTGCTTTCCTTTATTCAGGACCGGCAATTAATGTCCTGGCCATAGTCTATACGGCAAGACTGCTGGGATATGACCTCGGTATTGCCCGTATTGTGGGAGCCCTTGCCTTTGCTGCCGGTATTGGCCTTATCATGTCCTTTATTTACCGCAAGGAGGAGTCGCTCAAGGACGCGGAAGCATTCGATGCACTCCTGGCGGACCTTGAGGGTAAAAGTCTCAGGCAACAGGTTGTCTTTTTTGTAACGCTGGTGGGTATCCTGGTATCTGCCGCATCGCAATACTGGATAGTCGCCGGCACACTGCTGGTTGTCCTGGCCGTCATCCTCTGGCGGTGGTTCTCAAGGTCGGAGATTGGTCAGTGGATGCGAGAAACGCTTCATTTCGTGCGCCTGATTGTGCCCTGGCTCCTGGGCGGGGTGTTCGTCGCCGGCATAATTACAACATTTGTGCCTGAGAGTGCGGTAGCTACCTATGTCGGCGGTAACAGCCTGCTGGCGAATTTCGGTGCGTCACTGTTCGGTTCGCTGATGTATTTTGCCACCCTTACCGAGGTGCCCATCATCAGGGCTTTCACGGACCTGGGAATGGGGAAAGGCCCGTCACTGGCTCTGCTGCTGGCTGGTCCGGCGCTATCTCTGCCCAACATGCTGGTCATCCGCAGCATCATGGGTACAAAGAAAACGCTGACCTACATTGCCCTGGTGGTGGTTTTTGCCACGATATCCGGTTACATATTCGGCCTGATTAGTTAATGATTCAACTGTTAATAACAAAAGGAGGTTATTCAGATGATTATCAAGGTTCTGGGACCCGGCTGCGCCAGGTGTCAACAGGTAGAGAAAACGACCAGGGAGGTGGTCAGGGAACTGGGCATAGACGCCAGCCTGGAGCACGTAAAGGATGTCAAGAAGATAATGGAGTATCCCATCCTGACTACTCCGGGACTGGTTATTGACGAGAAGGTGGTCTGTTCCGGGCGTGTACCCAGCAAGACAGAAGTGACCACGTTCATCACCACCGCGATGGCGGGGGAATAGACGATGCAGCCAGGACACCACGAATCAGCCTGGTTGCGTGGCAAACCGGGGTTTGCTGGCGGAACCGTTTCAAGTAATAGAATGAGAGGCAAGATGTGAAGACTGCGCAGAAACTCTCACTGGCACTTTCAGTGTTGCTACTCTGTCTGCTGGCAGTAATTGGTTGTAGTACGGACCCTGCCGCGCCTTCTGATATTTCCCTTGAGCAGGCTTTGTCCAGCGGCAGGCCCACCCTGGCCGAGTTTGGCCGGGGAACATGCGTTCCGTGCAGAGAGATGAAGCCGATTCTGGAGGAGTTGGCTGCTGAATTCAAAGGCAAACTGAATGTAGTGATCGTGGAAATTGACGACCATATGGACCAGACCAGGGAGCATGGAATCATGGCTATACCCACCCAGATATTCTTTGACAGCAGTGGCAAGGAAATAACAAGGCACATAGGGTTTTATGCTCAGGCAGACATAATTGCCCAGCTACAAAAGATGGGAATAGACTAGTTGGAAGGTTTACTCGGCAATATCGGTGAACTTATTCAGACGCAGGGCTGGCTGGCTTTCCCAGCCAGCTTCCTGGCTGGCATCATTTCCAGTGCCAGCCCCTGTGTCCTGGCGATGATACCGCTTGTCATCGGCTACGTAGGTGGTTACGCCGGAGGTTCTCAGAAGAAGGCCGTTCAATATTCGCTCGTTTTTGTCCTCGGTCTAACCATAACCTTCACCGTTCTGGGAATAATAGCCGGTGCCATGGGCAGGCTTTTTGGCGATGTCGGCAGCTTTTGGAACTACGTGCTGCCACCAGTCGCTATTCTGCTAGGGCTGTATCTTCTGCTTTCCGGAGTATTGAACTTCAATATTGGCATATCGCAGCGGTTCATGCCCAAGCGAAGGGCGTTGCTCGGTGCATTTTTGATAGGCCTTTTCTTCGGCATAGTTGCTTCTCCCTGTGCCACGCCGGTGCTGGCAGTAATTTTAACCTTCGCTGCCGCCCAGAAGAAGATTGCCTACAGTGGGGGGCTGCTGCTGGCGTATGCCCTGGGACACTGGGTGCTGGTGCTCGGGGCCGGGATTTCGGCAGGGTTTGCCCAGAGAGTGCTGGAATCAAAAGGTATCAGCAACTTCTCCACTTACTCCAAGAAGGCAGGAGGCGTGCTGCTTATCGGGGTAGGAATATATTTATTTACCTATCTGTTCTGAGGAGGACGTGAGGTGCGCTATGCTTGAGATTAAGAGAACAGCCATATCCTTCGATGAGCGGGCGCTTCTTGAGCTGGAGAGGATTGTCACCGACGATGACGAGAAAGAGGCGTTCAGGTTCCTGAAGAAGCGCGTCTATGACACAATTGCCCACGCCCAGCAGGGCAGACTGAAATCTCATCTGGATACCACGAATCCTGTAGAAGGGTCCAAAAAAAGGAGCAATATCATTTAGGTTAACTGTGGGCTGATGACAAAGGAAGGGTAAAATGGCTGAAAAAGAGCGAAGCCTCGGTATCTGGAGCAAGTATCTCACCCTGTGGGTTGCCCTGTGCATTCTGGCGGGCATCGGCCTGGGGCGGCTATTCCCCACTCTTTCCGATGCCATGGCGGGACTTGAAGTAGCCCACATCTCGATACCCATCGCCGTTTGCCTGTTTGCCATGATTTATCCCATCATGGTGCAGATAAGCTGGGAGGAAATACGGGGGGCCTTGCGCTCACCCAGACCGATAGTACTCACCCTTGTTGCTAACTGGGCAATCAAGCCCTTCGCCATGGCCCTGTTCGCCTGGCTCTTTCTGGGAGTGGTATTCGACGGGTTCCTTACAGCAGAGCAGGTGCAAGAGTACCGCGCCGGGCTGATTCTCCTGGGAATCGCCCCTTGCACGGCCATGGTCCTGGTGTGGAGTTACCTGGCAAGGGGCAATATGGGGCATACCCTGGTGATGACGGCCATCAACTCACTGGCGATGGTGGTACTCTACGCACCGCTGGCCGTTCTGCTGCTTGGTATCTCCGGGATAGAAGTACCCTGGGAGACGATTGCCCTCTCAGTGACCATTTACATTGTCACCCCTCTGATAGCCGGCTACTTCACCCGCCGGCAGGTGATTAAGAGAAAGGGGATGGACTGGTTGCAGGCCAGATTGGTGCCCTGGTTGGGTAAGGTGTCGATAGTCGCGCTCCTGGTGACTCTGGTCATTCTGTTCATCTATCAGGGTCATCTTATCGTCGAATTGCCTGCCATCATCGGCATGATTTCCATCGGGATACTCGTCAACATACTGCTGGTGTTTGCCGTTACCTATGCTGTAGGTAAGCTACTACGACTGACCTACGAAGACGCTGCCCCGGCAGCCATCATTGCCGGCAGCAACCATTTCGAGGTTGCCATCGCCGTCGCCACCACTCTCTTCGGCGTGGCTTCGGGAGCGACCCTCGCGACTGTGGTGGGCGTGCTGACCGAGGTGCCCTTCATGTTGCTCCTGGTGCAACTGTGCAAGTCTACCAGGGGGTTCTTCTCCACACATTCCGGGGAGGCGCGAACCATCGCCACGGAGCGGTCCGACAGGATTTGACGTGCACCGCTGGACGCATATATCATAGTTGATGGAAGAAACACTAACGGTAAGGTGGTGAAATGGCTGACAATGATGCTGTAAAGGTGGAAATTGAAGGTGGCATTGCCACAGTGGTAATCAACCGTCCGGAGGCACGCAACGCGCTCAATCGGGATGCGTTCCTTGGTCTCATGAAGGCAGCCCAGAGTCTCAAGGAGAACCCTGAAGTCAGGGTTGCCATCCTGACCGGCGCCGGCGACCGCGCCTTCAGTGCCGGAATCGACCTCAAGATGGTGGCTTCCGGTGCGGGTGGCGCTAGCATCTTCTCTGGTTTGCGCCCCGGGTTCGACCCGCTCTTTAGCCTGAAGTCGATATTCACGATGTACGAAGACCTGGCGATACCGGTGATTGGTGCGATAAACGGCTACTGCCTGGGGGCGGCTTTCGAGCTGAGTCTCTGCCTCGATATGCGTCTCGCCAGCGATACCGCCATCTTCGGGTTGCCGGAAATCCAACTCGGTGTCATTCCCGACCTGGGGAGCACTCAGCGACTGCCCAGAATCGTTCCCCCCGGCTATGCCAAGGAGTTGATTCTCACCGGACGTCGGATTGATGCCGCCGAGGCTCTGCGCATCGGCCTGGTCGACCACGTCTACCCGCTGGACCAGGTAATGCCGGAGGCAAAGAAACTCGCCGAGGAGATAGCCAAGCTCAATCCGCGCATTGTCCAGGGAGCCAAGAGGGCGGCCAACCTCTGGATGACGACGCCGCTGGATACCGGGCTGCGCATGGAGACCGATATCTGCCTGGGTGCCGGCAGCGGTGCCGGGTTCGGCGACCAGGCACAGCAGTTCCTTAAAAAGGAGTAGGCTTTCTACCAGGAGATATCTTCAGGAATAGCGGTCGATGGCGAGTGCCTGTTTACAGGCACTCGCTAGCTGACTTCTTAACCCCCCGTCGTCAGCAGTGTCACCCCGCCGATAATCAGGCCGATTGATACTAACTTGGTGGCGATAATGCCCCTGCTGAGGTGCTCGTCAAGCACCGCCGGGAAGAAGCGGCTCACCGCCAAGGCATACACGAAGACAAACGCCGGTCGGGTGCTCAGGATTGTCGATACCATCGATACCGGCCCCTGCTCTATTGCCCGGAAGGACAGAACGAAGCCCACCACAGCCAGGCACTCGTTGAAGAGAATCAGTCCCAGCACACTGTTTCTATCCGTCATATCCCCGATTTCCCGCAGAGTTGCCCGACGTACCGAGAGCAGGAGGAAGATTGCTCCGAGGCACGAAGAGTTGATGCCGTACATGTTCCAGAAAGTGAGCTGTTCCATGGCGTACTTGCTGCCGACATTGGCCACTCCGAAGAGGATGCTGGAGACCATGAGCACGGCGAATGACCTGCGCAGGCGAATTCCCTGCCCGTCTGTTCCCCAGCGTACTGATATGAGCACTGCGCCGGATACCGTGATGATGATTGCCAGCCACTCCAGCCAGCCGAGGTCTTCGCCGAGAACGGGTACGGCGAGAAGAGCGACGAATATCGGGAACGTGTTGGTCACCGGCATAATGCGGGATACTTCCTCGGAGCGCATTGTCCGCAGCATGAGGAGTGCTCCCACGACACGGATGACGCTGGAACCCACGGCTACTGCCAGTGTCACGGTATCGACTCCCGCAGGCAGGGGAAGGATGGTCAGGACCACCAGTCCCAGCACGAAGTGGACGACCCCGATAGGGGCAAGGAATGACAGGAAGCTGGGCATCCGCTTCGAGATGAGGTGGCTATCGAGTATCGAGACTAAGCCGGTAGTTGCCGCGGAGACGATGGCGACTGCAATCCACATGGTAAGCAGGCAGGCTCCTTTCCTGGTGGTTGTTACGCGTAGCATACCGGAAAAGGCGGGAAATTGGTAGCGGGGAGGTGATGGTCTGGACTATTGGTCTCCTAGCTCTGGTACATGTACAGGGGAGTGTCGTCGGTTATCAGCCGGGTGGGCCTGGCAATCTCGTTCCTGAGATGCTTGGGCAGGCTGAACATAGCCTGGTGGGTCAGGCCGTCGTAGAACTTCAGATGGTCCAGCGACCGGGCAGCAATGCGCTCATCTATTTCACTGGCAGATATCGGGAACGGGCTGACGCTTGATGATGCCAGGCAGAAGCCCCAGGGACCACCGAAAGAGGGAATGTCCACCTGGTAGGCGCAGACTATGGGGAAAACGCTCTTCAGCGTATTGTATACGGCAGTAAGGTTTTCCAGCTCTGTCCAGGATGCCGAACCGGACTGGACGGATATAATTCCATTGCTGGTCAGCTTGTCCCGGACCAGCCGGTAGAACTCCTGCGTATAGAGCAGGTATGCCGGCCCTTCCTCTATGGGCTCGGGCAGGTCAATGATTATCACGTCGAAAGACTCGCTGCTGCTGGCCAGGTATTCCCTGGCATCAGTATGGTACAGCTCCGTACGGGGGTCATCAAAAGAACCACGGCTGTATTCGGGCAGCATTCGCTTGCAGATATCGACAACCTCTTCGTCGATATCCACCATCACCGCCCGCCTGACCGTCTTGTGGGACAGCACTTCCCTGAGAGTCGCTCCCTCGCC
>JADHXC010000046.1 GCA_016783135.1 Dehalococcoidales bacterium
ACCCCGAAGTGCTCCAGCAGGGCCTGGCGTGACGTTTCCAGCTCGAACCAGTATTCGTCCACCGGCGTGATGTGGACGTCCGGCTCCAGTCCGGAAAGCTCGGCGCGGGCGTTGGTGATAAGCTCCGACGGGCGAAGTCGTTCCAGTTCCGGGGTAGTCCGCCGTATGGGTAGCTGGGTGGTGGCAAACTCGCTGGTGGTAATATCCACGTAGGCGATACCGGCTTCCTTGTCGTTAAGCACGACACCGACCAGGTAGTTGTTCGTCTTGCTGTCGAGCAGGCCGGGTTCGACTATGGTACCGGGGGTGACCACGCGGACGACTTCCCGCTCGACGATGCCCCTGGTCTCGCCGGGTTTTGTGACCTGCTCGCAGATAGCCACCTTGTGGCCGTGGTTTATCAGCCTGGCAAGGTAGTTGTCCAGGGCGTGGTAGGGGATACCTGCCATCGGCACACGGTTCCCTTTGCCCATCTCCCGTGAGGTAAGGACAATCTCAAGCTCGTTAGCGACAACGCGGGCGTCCTCGTCGAAGGTCTCGTAGAAATCTCCGAGGCGGAAGAAGACAATAGCCTGCGGGTACTGCTGCTTGATGCTGAGATATTGACGGCGGATGGGGGTCTGGCCTGATTTCTGCATCAACTCATTGTACCGAATTCCTGGCGAAATGGGAATATGTTTTGGCCGTCCGGTACATTAGTACAGCCAATGCTGGTTGTCGCCAGAGAATACCTATGCGGTTAGCTATGGTTCTGGCCTTCATACTCATGTGTAATGCCTTATTCCCCTAACCCTTTTCCCCAGAGGAGAAGGCCTTCTCCAGAGGAGAAGGGGGGCGATATTTATTTGTGTGGGAAGTAGGCTTTGCCTGCTTCCCACACAAGAAGAAAACTACCCCACTCTGTTGTGTCACCCTTCTGTCTGAACGAGAGTATTATGCTTTGGCCCTCATCTCAGGACTTGCGTGGCCTGATTACCAGCACCGGCAGGCCGGATTCCTTGAGGACGTGTTCGGTGACGCTGCCGAAGGCGAAACGCTTCAGTCCACTCCTGCCATGGGTACCGAGGGCTATCAGGCCGATGCCGTTCTCCTCGGCGTAGCTGACAATACTGCGGCCCGCGCTACCGGGCAGGGTGAGGTAATCCACCTCCAGTCCCGCTGCCTGAATTGCCTGAGCAATGCTCTCCAGGTAGGTAGTAGCCTCTTCTTCCTTGCGCTGGATTTCGGCTGGTGTCGGTGCGGAGTAGTAGCCGGTGGTCGGCTCGACGATGGCGCTCGGGGGCATGGTGACCTCCAGGAGTACTATCTTGCTACCGAAGCGCCGGGCAACTTCCCTGGCGTAGGGAAGGATTTCCTCGGCAAGGTCGGAACCATCAAGGCAGACCAGTATCTTCTCGAACATAGGCCCTCCTTTCCCGGTGATTCTGCGGGTGTACTTTCTGTGATTTCATCGTATGGCAAGTCGGCGGGTGTGTCAAGGCGTTGTACCCGCCCAGTGCATTGGGGACAGATGGGAACAATGACGACAAACGAGAAAAGTGAAATAAATGGAAACAAATCGAGGCTAACCAGGCGTGATTTGTTTTTCGAGTTATGTCTACCAGAGGTAGTTATGTCTACCAGAGGTAGATATGTCTACTCGGAAGTAGTTATGGTAAGTGGGGGTACAGACACGGGCTCTTGTTTGTGTTGGTGACCGCGTTCCCAGTTTATCCTCTCTGACCATGGAGGGAGCGCGCCTCAGAAGGAGCGCCTGAGAAGGCGCGGCGCCCCTCTGGACACCCCAAAGCGGTGAGAGGGCGACTCTCCGGGCAGGGGTCATTGCACCTTAATAGATGCCGGGGAAGGGAGGACACAGGGGATAGGGTGACACATACAATGTATTGGTGGGGACTTGAGAAGAAGTCACCTTTCCGGCGGGTTTAGGGGCTGTAACCGGACTGGTGGCATTGTTGGGGCCGTGCCGTCAATGCTATAATTGCCCGCAGCCTGATACCAGAAGAGGAGGAATCCAGAGTGAAGATACTTGGTCTTTCCTGCAGTCCGAGAAAGGGTGGCAACACCGAAACACTGGTGACCGAGGCGCTGGAGGGCGCCCGCAGCGAAGGAGTCGAGGTAGAACTGTTCAGCGTGCACGGCAAGGACATAAAGCCCTGCGATGGCTGCCAGACCTGCGTCACGACCGGTATCTGCCACATTCAAGACGACATGCAGGACGTTTTCAGGAAGATGATTGAGTCCGACGGCATCATCTTCGGTACGCCGATATACTTCTACACGATGAGTGCCCAGGCGAAGGCCATCATGGACCGGACCTACTCGATACGTCGTCCCGAGTTCCAGCTGGCGAGCAAGGTGGGCGGAATCATTGCCGTGGCCGGTGGCATCGGCCTGATGGAGGCAATCAAGGACTGGTACTTCTACATCGCCATCAATCACATGCTGGCGGCGGACTATGTCAGCGCCTACGCCGGCGGGAGAGGTGAGGTGAGCGACAACGAGCATGTCATGAAGACTGCCCGGGAGCTGGGACGGCAGATGGTGCAACTGGTCGATACCGGCTTCCGCTTCCCCGAGGAGTACGCCCGCCGGGGGCTGTCCGGCTACGTGGCGCAGAAGTACGGGGTGTGAAAAGTGGATTCACCTCCGGTTATCCGTCCGGTAGAAGCCGAAGACATGGCGGTCCTTAACGAAAGCCTGCCGGGAGGGCGTCCCCCTGAGGTGCACCGGGAACGCTACCGCAAGCAGGTGGAGGGAAGGGGTGTCTACGCGACGGCATGGCAGGGCGAGCGTCTTGCCGGTATTCTTTTCGTGGACTGGGAAGGCTCGGCCGCGGAGCCGGTCAGAGCGAGCTTCCCCGGCTGTCCTCACCTGATAGACCTCTTCGTACTGCCGGAGTACAGGAAACAGGGGATTGCCACGCAGTTGCTGGACTATGCGGAAGCAGAAGCACGCCAGAGAGGCCACGAGCGGATAGGGCTGGACGTGGGCGACCTGGCTGCCCCGAACTATCGGATTGCCCACGGCATCTATATCGGGCGGGGATACGTGGACACCGGCATCGAGCACATGGACGCGTACACGGTGGTGGACGAGAGCGGCAGTGTGCTGGCCATTCAGGAAAGGGTCAGGTTCATGGTTAAGGAGATGAAGCCTGCCAATGCATGATTCGGCGTGTGGCCCTCTGGCATTGCCCCGCGAGCACATGTCCCTTCAGTGCCGGTTGCCCCTGGTCGGCTGCGTTGACACCTGGTATCAGACCGGGTAAGATGAACGTCCGAGGATATTGCCTGGAGGTCGCCGTACACTATCGAGTGCGTGGTAACCCGGCCTCAGAGGTAAACTGACATGAAACAGAAGTGCGCTAATTGCGGGAACCCCCTGAACGAATATGTCTCACGCTGCTCGTTCTGTGGAGCGGAAGTCCCTTCAATTCATCCGGGCTCTAGCGGTGCCATAAACCCAAGAGGTGGTAGTAGAAAGGGCGCGAAGAGCAGCGAAGAGCGGAGAGGGCGAGGAGGGAGTCCCGATACCGGCTTTCACGGTGTGCTCTGCCCCTTCTGCGGGAGTTCAAGGATAACATTCAACCTGCATTTTCGTACTTGGCGATGCAACAGATGTGAGGGGAGTTTCCCCACGCCGTACTATGGTTGGGGACAGGACGTGAAGCTGGACATGAGTCCGTCTGGGGCAACCACTGGCGAGAAGAATGTTACGGCGCTGGAGACCTGTCCGGTATGTGGCCAAAAGGCGCTCTTCTGGAACGAACGTGCTTCGATATATGAGTGTCTGAACCGAAAATGCAGAGCCGTCGTCCATTCAGTTGAGAAGATAGGCATGGAGATAGACCAGAAACCCCAGGGAGAGAAACCGAGCGAAGAAGAGCATGGGGTGCCTACAGTGGAAGTGAGTAATACACTGTTGCTCGCTGTGAAGATGTTTCTGGCAGACATCAGGTCATGGAGGCGGCATTATAGGGACGGTGAGTATGTCTGTGCGGACTTTGCACGGGAAGTATATAACCGTGCTACTTACAGAGGAATCAGGTGTGGGTACGTCGTTGTTCGTTTCAGAGGAACTGACACCAGACACGCTATCGTGGTCTTCGAAACAGACTACGGTCTGAAGTACTTCGAGCCGCAGACTGGAGATGAGGAGGAAATGGCAGTGGGGCGACGATACTCGGTAGCTCTTGGCGGAATACCAGAAGACTGCGTAATCAGTGGCATTCACATAGAATGGAACGATGGGACAACGACAACAGTTGACTGAACATATTCGCGAGTTGAGCGGAGTTACCTACTCGGCGGGCGTTTGGTTCTGATGTAGCTATTTGGAGTATATATGAGCACTAATGCCTGACCGAACGGACGACACACTTAGGAATGTGCAGTATGGCGGCCACCCGCCGACGTGTACATGTGTTGAATGCACAAGGAGACGCCTTGCAGCGCAAAGACCCCGAGCACAAGGCAATGGAGCGGTGCCTCCAAAACGACCACGAAGCCCCGGGTCGTCCGGTCCTACACGTTCTCCAGGCGACTACACTCCCTATCCACCTCGTCCTTCCTCACTGAAGGTCGTCATGGAGCGAATCTGGGGGACTATCCCTCTGAGGATGAGAAAGTTTCTTCTGTGCTGCCTTGCCCTTGCGCTATCGGCAGGGATGGTACACAGTGGCTACTACCTGTTCACGCAACAACTCCCACCAATACCAGGGTCTGCGGTGTTCCTCGTGGAAGGAGCAGTACTGGTCTGGCTGCTGGTCGTCCTGCGTCGTTCGAGATACAGGAGGACGCCACCTAGCCTCACGCTGTTCTTCGTGGCGCTGGTGGTGGTGCTTGCGGTGCTGGCTTTCGCGGGGCTTGAGCCTCTGTCATCGTATAAGGATGGTTTGATTGATTGGTTTTCTGAGAGGATCGAGAAACTGACCCAAGAAGATCAGAGTGCAGTGGTTCCGCAGGGGGGGAGTGTTCCTGCGGCGGGAACTACTCCTAGCATCCCAATCAATGAACCTAGTGCCAAGTCCAGCACTGGTGCCCAAGTTCAGGCTACCTCCCCTAACGTGACTCAGAAGGAGTCACGTATTGACAAGCAACAACTGGAAATTCAAATCCACGAAGCGACAAACGTGCAGAGGATAACTCAAGGTCGATCACGGTTGGTATGGGACGAGCGACTAGCTGCAGTTACCCGACAGCATAGTGAGGATATGGCGACATGGAACTACTTCAGCCATACTAATCCGGAAGGTCTCGGACCTGTTGACCGCTGTCGTCGAGTGGGATTCCCGGTACGAGAGATCCCTACTGGAGGCAATCAGTACTATCTTGGGTGCGCGGAGAATATATTCCAGTGTAGTGTGATTGAGCGGACCTGGTATCTCAATGGCATTCCTGTTCGTTCGGACTACCGTGGTGAAGAGGAAATTGCCTTGCTCGTGATCGAGGGATGGATGGAAAGCCCCGGCCATAGGGATAACATCCTGAAGCCGTATTGGCAGAGCCAGGGTATTGGCGTAGCCATTGATTCCGACGGTCTGGTCTACGTCACACAGAACTTCAACTAAAGTGCGCTTCGTGAAGTGAATCTTCGGGTAGCCTATCTGTGCTTGTGCACTATGGCTACCAAAATAATCGGTTATCCCACCTTTTCTTAGTATTCCTTCCGGATGTCCCATGTGGGCAGCCACTGTTTGCTGACGTCCCACGGCCCGAGGGTTTTGCCTCCGGGTTTCTCCGGTTCGGGCAGGGTTTCCGGTTCCCGGAACCTGTGTTGTCCGGGAGTGGAGGACTGTTTAGGAAACGTTTCGGAAACCGCCCCCCGTTTTTATGTTTTGTTTAGTCGAACGGCAGTATTGTGGGATTAGAGAGAAGGAGGCTAACTTGAGCAGGAGAAAGTGGAGGCACACTCTGACTCAAGGCCCTGGTAGACAGTCGCCTTACCTCTTTCCGCCGGAAGGACACCGTAGACTGACGCCCTGCGGTGTCCTTTAGAATGATAAGCCCGACCCCTTGCTCACTTCCGCAAGGTAAACCGGAGCACAGTGGGTGCAGCCTATACAGGCGAATACTGAGAAACAGTGATTGAGGACGGTGAAGATGAATACTGAGGGTGCTATCCGGGTACTCCTGGTCGGTGGTAGTGACGCTTCGATGCAGGGCATTAGTGACGCACTCAGCGATGGTGCGGGGGTAGAGGTCGTTGGTGAAACGGGCGGTGGCAACGAGGCTGTTGTAGCAACTGGGGAGCTATCCCCGGACGTGGTCCTGGTATCGGTTGACAGCCTGATAGCAGGGACGGACGGCATTGATACTGTGCGTACTATTATCGAGACACAGCCCTGGACACGGGTAGTTGTCATAACACGAAACACAGTTCGGTACCTGGTGCCGGCGGTGAAAGCCGGTGCCGCCGGTATCCTTTCGCCGGAAGCTGGTCTTGATGAGTTGCTTCTGGCAATACGCA
This sequence comes from Dehalococcoidales bacterium, assembly GCA_016783135.1. GTDB lineage: Bacteria > Chloroflexota > Dehalococcoidia > Dehalococcoidales > Fen-1064 > DUES01. The sequence continues at coordinate 6,469 of JADHXC010000046.1, forward strand.
GAGTACACCAGTGGGCATCTTACTCCCTCCCGGCGCAGTAGTGCTTCAGAGAAGCCGGGATACCAGGCTGTAAGCAATATGACGAGAGTCGAGCAAAGGTCCGGGTAGCGTGTCCGCAGGATGATGCAGGAGGGTAAAATGCGTAAGAGATTCTTGAAGTTGATAGCCAGACTCCACCGAGGCCAGCGTGGTATGACCGGGCTGGAGACAGCCATCATTCTGATTGCCTTCGTGACGGTCGCTTCCGTACTGGCCTACAGTGTGCTGTCGGCCGGTATCTTCGCGGCAGAGAGAGGAAAGGCGACGGTGTATCAGGGCCTGGCATCTGCCCAGGCGACTATGTCAATTCAGGGTTCCGTGCTGGGTCTCAGTCCCAACGGGACGAAACTCGAACAGATCCAGTTCACTGTAGCCCTGACACTGGAGGACGAGAGCGTGGACATGAATTCTGTCGTCATCAACTACTTCGACGCCGAGGTGCACTCAGAGGACATCACCTGGACAAGTGAAATCAACGGGGGCTGCACTGAGCGAGGCGCGGCCAACTTGCTGGAGGCCGATGAGCAGCACGTGGTTGTCGTCACGATACCGGATGCGGCCACCATGGATGCGTATAACAAGTTTACGGTTCAGGTCTTCCCGCCCACCGGGGCTACACTTTCCATCCAGAGGACTGTACCCGGCGCGATACAGGCGGTAATGAACCTCTATTAGTTGAGTGTATTGTTAGGCGAACACTCAACGCCACCGGGCACCCGGAGCCTTGATGTGGTTCGCAGCAAAAGGGGAGGCCGGACAGAAATGGGCGGTGGTGCCTATGGGAATAGGCGGTGGCCGTCTATGGGAATAGGCGGTACGCCTGTCGGAAGTCTGAGCCTCTCTTTGTGTGTGAACTCGGTGCTCTCGTTCAGACAGAAGGGGTAAGTTAAAATGAAGAGGACATGGCTTTCTCCGGCCAGGTCCTCACAACACGAAAAAACTCTGCTCCCGGAAGCTATCCCTTCAGGAACAGGTCGATATCAGCCGCAGCGCGTTTGCCCGCACCCATAGCACTGATAACGGTGGCGGCACCGGTAACAATATCGCCGCCAGCCCAGACCCGGTCCTTGACCGTCTTACCGGTACTCTCATCAGCGACCACGGTGCCCCAGCGTGTGGTCTCCAGCCCGGTAGTAGTGGAGGCAATCAGGGGATTGGGAGTTGTGCCAAGCGCTACTATCACCACGTCCACGTTAATCAGGAACTCACTTCCCTCTTTTACAATTGGACGCCGGCGTCCACTATCATCCGGCTCGCCGAGTTCCATCTGGTAGCATTCTATGCCGGCTACCCAGTTTTCCTCATTGCCGATATACTGTTTAGGGTTGGTCAATACCTTGAACTCAATTCCCTCTTCCCTGGCATTCTCTGCTTCCTCCCGCCGGGCAGGCATCTCCGTTTCCGAGCGCCGGTAGATAATGGTGACCCTGTCGGCGCCCAGCCTGAGGGCACACCTGGCCGAGTCCATGGCGACATTGCCGCCTCCGATTACGGCTACATTTTTACCAACTTTTACCGGTGTATCGTATTCGGGGAATTGATACGCCTTCATTAAATTGACCCTGGTCAGGAATTCATTTGCTGAATAGATACCATTCAGATTCTCACCGGGGATGTTCATGAACATTGGCAGTCCAGCGCCGGTGCCGAGGAAGACGGCATCGTAACCATTGTTCAGTAGTTCGTCCACAGTATCTATCTTGCCAATCACAGAATCCAGAATGAGTTCAGCTCCGAGAGACTCAACGAAATGGACCTCACCCTGTACTATTTCCTTGGGTAGCCGGAACTCGGGAATACCGTACATCAGTACACCACCGGCAACGTGCAGTGCCTCAAACATGGTGACGGTGTGCCCCATCTTGACCAGGTCGGCGGCTACTGTCAGTCCCGCCGGTCCGGAACCGACCACGGCGATTCGCTTGCCGGTAGGCTTCGGGGAGTCTTCGTTTGGTGCTTCAACCGCTTCCGGATGGGCTCTTTCCCAGTCTGCCACGTAACGCTCCAGGCGCCCGATGGCGACCGGCGCCTCCCTCTTGTTCAGGGTACAGACCTCTTCACATTGTGTTTCCTGGGGGCAGACCCGCCCACAAATACCGGGCAGGCTGTTCTTGTTCTTGAGTGCTCTCACTGCCTCCGGCATGTTACCTTCATGAAGCGCAGCGATGAATTCCGGGATATCAACGTTCACCGGACAGCCGTCGACGCAGGGACGCTTGGGACACTGGATACAGCGGCTGGCCTCGTATTTAGCCTGCTCCTCGGAGTAACCGAGGGCGACTTCATTGAAGTTCTTGGCTCGCTCTTTGGGGTCTTGCCGGGGCATGGAAACTCGGTTCAGGTTGAGTTTTGGCATCGGTATCCACTTCCAAATTGGTATTGTTGGTAGGAATCAGCTAGAACCCGTGCTGACGTTTCCAATCTTCAAAAGATGTTTCCTCTTGTTCCAGGTAGATACGCTGGCGTGCAAAGAGAAGGTCCCAATCCACCTGGTGACCGTCAAAATCGGGGCCGTCAACACAGGCAAACTTGGTCTCGCCACCAACGGAGACACGGCAGCAGCCGCACATGCCGGTACCGTCAACCATTATCGGGTTCAGACTGACAATTGTCTTGACACCGAAGGGCTCGGTGGTCCTGGCAGAGAATTTCATCATAACACTCGGGCCGATGGCTATCACCCGGTCAATCCTGGTACTACTTTCAAGCAGTTCCTTTAACGGCTCCGTTACCATTCCTTTGCGACCATAGGAACCATCATCGGTAGTGACTATTAACTCGTCACTGACCCGGCGGAGTTCCTCTTCCCAGAATATCAGTTCTCTATTCCGTGCCCCCATGATGGATATAACCTTGTTGCCCCTCTCTTTCAGAGCTCGCGCGATGGGCATTATGGTGGCAACAGCAAAACCGCCGGCGACGCAGACAACGGTTCCAAACTTGTCAATATCGGTGGGGAGGCCGAGTGGTCCGACAAAGTCCGAGATGTAGTCACCGGTCCCTAGTAGTGCCAGCCGGTGGGTGGTGGTTCCCACTTCCATGACAACAATGGTAATGCTGCCTTCTTCTCGGTTCCAGTCAGCGATTGTGAGCGGAATACGTTCGCCCTTTTCATCAATCCTGATAACGACAAACTGCCCTGCACGTGCCTTCTTGGCTACGCTGGGTGCGTCAATCTTGAAGAGGTGAATGTTGGGTACCAGGTCCTGTCTCAGGAGTATCTTGTACAGCTATCTGTCCTTTTTGGGGTATGACCGATACTGGTCAACCGTGTTCGATGAGAGAATATTACTCATTGTTACTTTTTACCCTGACGGCGCACACCTTGTATTCCGGTATCTTAGCCACCGGGTCGAACACCGGATTGGTGAGCACATTCACCGAGCTTTCCGCGAAGTGGAAGTGCATGTAGACTACGCCCTCGGCGGAAACCTTGGTTACATTGGCCCTGGTGGTCACACTCCCCCGCCGCGAGGTGACCTTTACGAGTTCTCCATCGGAGACGTCCAGCTTCTCAGCATCCGCAGGGTTGATGTCTATCAGTCCTTCCCCGAGAAGGTTGTTAAGGTCCTTCACCTTCCGGGTCATAGTTCCGGTATGAAAGTGATACAAGCTCCGACCGGTGGTCAGCAGGAGCGGGTACTCGTCATCGGGTAGCTCGACGGATTCCCTGTACTCCAGGGGTACGAAGTGACCTTTACCCCGGGCGAACTGTGCGGTATGGAGGATGGGGGTGCCCAGGTGCTCTGAATCAGGGCAGGGCCACTGCAGGCCGCCATTTTCGAGCCGCTCGTAGGAGATGCCCCCGTAGCTCGGCGTCAGGCTGGCAATCTCGTCGAAAATCTCCGAGGAGCTTCCGAAGTCGAACCCCTTCACGCCCATCTTCTGAGCAATCTGGCAGGTAATCTGCCAGTCCGACCTGGCATCCCCGGGCGGGTCAAGTGCCTTACGGACCCGCTGCACCCTTCGTTCGGTGTTGGTGAAGGTGCCGTCCTTCTCGGCGAAGCTGGCTGCGGGAAGTACCACGTCCGCCAGTTCCGCGGTCTCGGACATGAAGATATCCTGGACCACCAGGAAGTCCAGCTTCTTAAGTGTCTCTATCGCATGGGTTGCATTCGGTTCGCTTAGCGGAGGGTTCTCACCGACAACGTATATCGCCTTTATCTCACCCCTGTCGGCGGCAGCGAACATATCGGTGATGGTGAGTCCCGGCTTGTCGCTTAGCTCAGCGCCCCAGGCTTTCTCGAACTTTTCCTTGATAGCCGCATCAGCGACTGATTGATAACCGGGGTACACGTTGGGTAGTGCCCCGAGGTCGCAGGCACCCTGGACGTTGTTCTGGCCCCACAGGGGGTTGACACCGGAAGATGGTTTGCCCACGTTCCCGGTGAGCATGGCCAGATTTGCAATTGCGATAACGTTGTCCGTGCCGTGGGAGTGCTGGGTGATGCCCATCGCGTACAGGATAGCCGCCGGGCTGTTCCGGGCATACATACGGGCCGCTTCGACTATTTTCTCGGCAGGTATGCCGGTGGTTTTTGCGACAAAACCAAGGTTGAATTTCTTTAGAGCTTCCTTGAAGGCATCAAAGTTCTCACAGCGTTCCTCAATGAAGGCGGCATCATGCAGACCTTCGTCCACTATTACCCGTGCCATCCCCATGAGCAGGGCTACATCTGTTCCTGGCCGGTGCCGTAGCCAGATATCGGCTACGGACACAAGCTCAATCTCACGAGTGTTGGCAACTATCAGCTTGCCCCCGCGACGGACGGCCTTCTTTATCTCCAGTCCAATTACCGGGTGGGCTTCGGTGGTGTTGGTACCGATTGCCAGGATACAGTCTGCATTACCTATTTCGCGGATGGAGTTGGTCATGGCTCCGCTGCCGAACGTCGTGACCAGACCGGCCACGGTGGGGGAATGACAGAGACGTGCACAGTGGTCCACGTTGTTATGGCCGAATGCCGCCCGGGTGAACTTCTGGACAGCGTAGTTGTCTTCGTTGGTGCACTTGGCTGAGGACATCACGGCCACTTCTTCTTTCTTGAAGCCGGAAAGCTTGCTGGCCACCAGTTCCAGGGCCTCATCCCAGGTGGCTTCCTGGAAGGCGCCATCCTTCTTTAACAGAGGGGTTGTCAGCCGGTCCGCATGGTGGACGAACTCAGGAATGCTGAACCGACCCTTAACGCAGGCCTGCCCACGGTTAACATCGTTCTCCCGCAGTGGGGTGACATCTATTATCCTGTTGTCCTTGAGTCCCAGCTCAAGCTGACACCCGACACCGCAGTAGGGACAGGTGGTTGCTACCTTGCTGTTCGGTGCGCCTTCCCACTTACGGTTGCGCTCGACCAGCGCCCCGGTGGGGCAGACGTCAACGCAGGCGCCGCAATACTTGCAGTCTGAATCCCGCAGCAGCCGTCCGAACGCGGTACCGGGCAGGGTCTCACTACCCCGGGAGGTAAAGGCTATTGCGCCGACACCACGCACCTCCTGGCATACCCGGACGCAGCGTCCGCACAGGACGCACAGGTTGTAGTCCCGCTCAAAGAACGGGTTCTCGCGGTCGATAGGAAGCCCTCGGGAAGTGAACGGGAGGTCCACGGTCTCAATACCTATGTAGTCAACCACTTCCTGCAGCTCGCAGTTCCCATTATTAGGGCAGAGGACACAGCGCTGTGTCACGTCTACGTTACGCAGGCAGATGTCAAATGGCCCGCATTTATCCCGGCGCCAGCAGGTGAGGCAGGGGTGAGGGTGCTCGGATAGCAGAAGCTCAAGAACACCCCGACGGAACTCCTGAATCTGCGGGGCGTTTGTCTGTACCACCATACCGTTCGTGGCCGGGGTGGTGCAGGCTGTGGGTAGGCCGCGCATTTTCTCAATCTCGACAATACACAGGCGGCAGGCGCCGAAAGGGGCAAGGTCTGGATGGTAGCATAGCGTCGGTATATAGATATCGGCTTGCTGGGCTGCCTCCAGTACAGTCATACCTTCGCTTACCCTGGTTTCGATTCCGTCAATTGTTAGCGTGATATCGCCCATTGCAGCTGACTTCCTTTGCCATCGAATAACGAACTGAAACTACAAGCGGCACGCTCAGTCCACTTCCTCCAGGTCACACCTCAGGCAACGGCCTGTTTCCTCAACCGCTTCTTCGTTCTCATAACCAAGCTCTACCAGAGCAAAGCATTTATGCCTTTTCTCAAATCCCAGCATCTTCATTGTGATGCGGTGTTTTTCACCTTCGGCTTGCTCAACATTAAACGGCTCCGGTACGCCTTCGGGCGGTGCCAGCACCTCATCAATGTCGCCATCACCACCGAGAAAACGGTCAATCGAGCAGGCCGCTTCCCTGCCGGTGGTAATAGCGGAAATGACATCAGCAGGACCGGAAACGACATCACCCCCGGCGAAAACACCGTTTATATTAGTCTGCAGGGTTTCCTGGTCTACCGCCAGTGTTCCGAAACTGGTAAACTCAAGTTCAGTCGGCAGGTCTGACCGATTTACCTCTTGCCCGACCGCGATAATAACGTTATCAACATCTACGGTGAACTCGGAGCCTTCTATCGGTATCGGGCGCCGGCGTCCCGAGGTATCCGGTGAGCCGAGTTCCATACGGATACATTCCAGGCCGGTCATTCGGCCGTTCTCAGTGATTACCCTGGTCGGTGTTGCCAGGACATTGAGCTTGATTCCTTCCTGCTCGGCTTCCTCAATTTCATCAGCCAGAGCCGGTAGCTCGTCACGGGAACGACGGTAGATGATGTTAACTTCCTCAGCCTCAAGGCGCAGGGCTACCCTGGCGGCATCGATTGCGGCGTTACCACCACCGATAACGGCCACACGCTTGCCGATATCAACCTTCTCTCCGGCGTTTATCTTCTCGAGGAAGTTGAGGGCATGCATTACTCCCTGGGCGTCTTCGTTGGGGATACCCATCTTCCGGCTGCTGCTGGCTCCGGTGGCCAGGAAAATTGCGTCGTAGCCCTGGCTAAAGACAGTCTTCAGGCTCTCGACCGGACTGTTGGTCTTTATCTCAACGCCGACCTCTTCGATAACGCTTATCTCTTTATCCACAATCTCGTTGGGTAGCCGGTATTCGGGGATGCCGTATCGCAGCAGACCGCCCGGTTTTGGTGCCGCTTCGAATACGGTAGTGGCGTGGCCCTGCTTGGCCAGGTAGTAAGCGGCCGTCAGCCCGGCCGGACCGGAGCCAATGACCGCCACTTTCTTCCCGGTGGGTGGTGCTTTCTTGATATTCTTCTTCCATGCGCCGTCGTCCCGTTCGGCAGCATAGCGTTTTAATAGCCTTATCGCAACCGCGTCATCAAGTTGGGCGCGGCGACACTTGGACTCACAGAAATGTACACAGACATAGCCAAGCACCGCCGGGAATGGCACTCTTTCCCGTATAACAGCCGTGGCTACCTCTGGTTTGCCTTCGCTGATAGCCCTAATGTAGCGCGGTACGTCTATCCCCGCAGGACAGGCGTTCTGACACGGGGCCTTGACCAGCGTCCGGCAGACTCCGGCTTCACATCGTTTCTTATTGATGTGTTCCTCGTATTCCTCGCGGAAGTAGCGAATCGTCGTCAGCACTGGATTGGGCGCAGTCTGCCCCAGGCCACACAAAGCGGTAGATTTAATTATCTGGGATAGCCTATCCAGAAGGTCGATATCACTTGGCTGCCCCTGACCCCGGGTTATTCGTTCCAGGATATCCAGCATCTGCCTGGTGCCGATACGGCAGGGTATACATTTGCCGCAGGACTCATCCTGGGTGAATGACAGGAAGAACCTGGCCATATCCACCATGCAGGTGTCTTCATCGGCAACCACCATTCCCCCGGAACCCATTATTGTGCCAGCCTTGGTGAGTGACTCGTAGTCGACTGGAATATCGAGCGAACTCGCCGGGAGGCAGCCTCCGGACGGACCTCCGGTCAAGACTGCTTTGAAGCGTTTGTTGTCGGCGATACCCCCGCCAACACCGTAGATGATATCACCCAGGGTAATACCCAGCGGTACCTCGATAAGGCCGGTATTAACCACCTTACCTGCCAGGGCAAAGGTCTTGGTGCCTTTGCTGGACTCCGTACCATACTGTGCGTACCATTCCGCGTCCCGCTGGAGGATTGCAGAGACGTTCGCCCAGGTCTCGACATTGTTGACGTTACTCGGTTTGCCCCACAGGCCTGACTGGGCGGGGAAAGGTGGCCGGGGTCGGGGCATCCCGCGCTTGCCCTCGATAGACATCATCAGGGCAGTTTCCTCACCGCAGACGAACGCGCCGGCTCCCTCTTTAATCTCCAGGTGGAAGCTGAAGTCAGTACCGAGGATGTTATCTCCCAGGAGGCCGCATTCCTCCATCTGTTTCATCGCCGTCTCAAGTCTGTGAATTGCCAGGGGATACTCGGCTCGACAGTAGATGAAGCCATTTTTCGCCCCCGTAGCATAGGCACCGATGAGTATACCTTCGAGTACGGCATGCGGGTCACTCTCCAGGAGTGACCGGTCCATGAAAGCCCCGGGGTCGCCTTCGTCAGCATTGCAGATAAGGTATTTCTCATCGCCTGGGGCTTCCAAGAGGCGCTCCCATTTGAAACCGGTGGAGGCCCCGGCTCCCCCTCTTCCCTTCAGTCCGGACTTCATAATCTCGTCGACGACCTCTTTAGAGGTCATCGACAGTGCTTTCTCCAGTCCGCTGTAACCATCGTTGGCTATGTACTGTTTGATGTTATCGGGGTCAATGTGCCCGCAATTACGTAGCGATATGCGTACCTGCGGCTTGAGAATGGGAAGGTCGGTGAGCTTCGGGATACCCTCAATCGTCCCTTCACCCAGAGTACCCATTGCCAGGTCCGGGCGCGGATTGTCGTTGACGAGGTAGTCTTCGATGAGTTGGGAGGCAATCTCCGGGGTGACATTACCATAGCAGATGCGGGGCTTACCCGGCTTGATAATGTCTACCAGTGGTTCTGCGTAGCAGAAACCGAAGCAACCGACCTCGATTAGCGTAGCATCTATTTGCCGTCGGGCCAGTTCTTCCTTAATGATTTTGATAATATCCCCGGCCCCGGCGGCGCGACCACAGGTAGCCATGCCAACCAGGATACGGGGTTTATCACTTTCCTGTAGTGTTTTCCACTCCGCTATCGCCTGCTGGCGAAACTCGTTAAAAGTCATACTCTCACCGCTTCTCCATAAGGATGGATAGCTGCGGCCACATTGTCAGGCCGTCCGTTGTTCTGCCAGTATCTGCCGGGCCTTGACCGTGCTCACTCTTCCGTATACCGTGTCATCCACCACCATGACCGGGGCAAGTGCACAGGACCCGAAGCAGGCTACCTTCTCCAGGCTAAAAAGATAATCCTCGGTAGTCCCTCCGGGTTTTATCCCGAGCTCTTGTGTGACGGCATCCATGATGCGCCGTCCGCCCCGAACGTGGCAGGCGGTACCCTGGCACACCCGCACGGCGTGCTCACCCTGTCGTTCGAAACGGAACTGGGAGTAGAAACTGGCAACCCCGTATATCTCGCTGCTGGACATGCCCAAGAATTGGGCTATCTCTGAAATAGCTTCTTCAGGGAGATAGCCCAGTTCTGCCTGTGTCTTCTGTAGGACGGGGATTAATGACTCTTGGTGCCCCCGGTATGGTTCAAGGATTGGCTGTAATCGTTCACGCATATTTGACTTCAGCAAACCTCCTTGGGATTTTTAAGGTCAGCAGTAGTTTAACATGAAAATTTCTGATGTTCAAGCCTTTTTGCTATTGCCTAGATAATACTAAAAGGTTTAACATATGGGAAACTCCGCCCGCGTTCCACTAGTATTCCCGGCGCCAGGCGTTTCTTTGATATAGGGGATTACGTGTGCGGCTCACTACCTTGTGGGCCGGCACCGTTATTGGATTAAGGGAAAATTAAAAACCTTCTGAGGTGATAGTAATGAGCATTGAACTTGTCCATATTGGGTTCAACAACATACTGGTGATGAACCGTGTTGTTGCTATAGCTTCGCCAAACTCAGCACCCACCAAGCGGATGATACAGGAGGGGCGGAGCAAAGGAACGCTGATTGACATGACTAACGGTAGAAGAACCAAGGCCGTTCTCATCGCAGACAGCGGACACATTATCCTGGCGGCCCTTGCGCCGGATACCATTGCAGGCAGGATAATGGCAGGCCAGCCCAAGGCTTCGCAGGCCGAGGAGTCCACAGACGAAGACGAGGATTAAGATATGAATGGAGAGCCTGGCAGGAGCAAGTCTATTGCTGGCCAGCCGCAGAGCCCCCTCCTGATAGTGCTCTCCGGTCCTTCCGGGGTGGGTAAAGATGCGGTACTGACCAGACTCAGGGAGTCAGGCTATCCCCTCCGCTATATCACTACCCTGACAACACGTCTGCAACGTCCCAACGAGAAGGACGGGGTCGATTACCACTTCGTTTCCGAAGCAAAGTTCCAAGAAATGCTGGATGGCAATGCACTGATAGAATCCGCCAATGTCTACGGCAACTGGTACGGGGTTCCCCGGTCGGCGGTTAAGGAAGCCCTGGACCGGGGAGAAGACGTAATTATTAAGATAGACGTACAGGGTGCGGCGACAATCAGGCGAATTGCTCCCCGGGCCGTGTTTATCTTTCTTACCGCCCCATTGATTAAGGAGCTCAGTAACCGGTTAGAGCAGCGGCTTACAGAATCACCCGACCAGCTAACGGTGCGTCTCAGGACCGCCGAAGAAGAGATGAAACAGTTGCACTTGTTCGACTATGTAGTGGTGAACCATGAAGGCGAGATTGATGCCGCCGTATCCAGAATAGAGGCTATCATCAACGCCGAGAAATGCCGCGTGAACCCGCGGCAGATAGAACTCTCCTAGCCAAGTAGCGGCTGCAGCAGCCTGGCGAAGGCGTAACCCAGTGCCCCGCAGATGGGGAAGGTCAGTATCCAGGCGGTTACTATGTTGCCCGCCACACCCCAGCGTACCGCAGATAGCCTTCTCGTGGCACCCACACCCATGATGGATGAGCTTATGCAGTGGGTAGTACTTACCGGAATACCAAAGTGAGAGGCTACTTCGATTACTGTCGCGGCCGATGCTTCGGCGGCGAAGCCGTGGACTGGTCTGAGCGTAGTCACCCTCATTCCCAGCGTCTTAATTACGCGCCAACCCCCAATAATTGTGCCCGTGCTGATAGAGAGCGCTGACAGGATTATTACCCAAAAGGGTACATTATCCCAGAGACCGGTATTGCCCGTATAGATGACCAGCCCCATTGTGATGACGCCAATGGGCATCTGGCCGTCATTCTTGCCGTGGCTGTAGGCCATGAAGGCGGCTGTGAGCCACTGCAGCCGACCGAAGATAGTCCTCATTTTCTCGGGTGCGAGCCGCCGGAGAAGCCACAACAGGACAGCCATCAGTAAAAAACCGCCGATGAAGCCCAGAACGGGAGCAATGGCCACAGAAGAGCCAACCTGTGCTATTTTCCCCCAGACTACGGCCTCGGTACCGGCGATGGCAATTCCAGCCGTAGCCAGCCCGGCAATAAATCCGTGCGTGATACTTACCGGCAGGCCAAGGTAGGTGGCAACAGCTCCCCATACGATAACCGACAGCAGAGCGGCAATAACCGTAAGGTTGCACATCGCGTCCGGAATGAGGATTCCCTTGCCAATAGTTTTAGCAACCTCCAGGCCTGTGAGGGCGCCTGCCATATTCGCCACCGCGGCTAATAATATAGCATTCCTGGGGGAAAGGACGCGAGTACCGACTACGGTGGCAATTGCATTAGCGGCGTCATTGAAACCGTTAACCAGACCAAAACCAATGGCCAGGAGAATAATCACGATGAGGATAACCAAGGAGGAATCAGGCATGCTTGAGAGCTACCCCTTCAATCACGTTGGCTACATCCTCACACCGGTCGGTGGCGCTTTCCATGTGCTCGTAGATTTCGCGCCATTTAATGACGTGGGCCATGTCTGTAGAGTCCTCGAATAGCTCCGCCAGCGCGGCGCGGTAGACAACATCGGCGGCATTCTCCAGCCGGTTGATTTCCACACATCTGGTCAGGGTCTGCTTCAGCCTGGCCTTGTGCCGCAGGTCGAGCACTGCGTTCTGCACCTCGGTAGCTGCCTGGACTATGATATCGGCCAGCTCTCTGGCCCTTTCCCCCGGCCGCTCCACCTTGTAGAGGAGCATGTCCCCGGTAGCGGCATCTATGAAGTCCATGATATCATCCAGGCTCTTGGCCAGCAGGGCGATGTCTTCGCGGTCGAAGGGAGTGACGAAAGTACGGTGCAGGCGGGCCATTATCTCGTGGGTGATGCTATCACCGTGGTGTTCCAATTCCTTTATCTCGGCTACCCTTTGCTCGATACATACCCAGTTATCGACCAGGTCCTTCAGTACCAAGGCTGCTTTGACGATGTTGTTGGCGCCGTCCTCAAAGAGGTCAAAGAACTTTTCCTCGCGGGGCATAAATGGGATTCGGAACATTGGTGGTCTTCCTCCTCTGTGATTCCGAAGTGGCCGAGGGTAGTGAAGTTTGAAACCCAACCTCCACCAAGTACCAGTTTAGGAAACATGTATACCATTGTCAAGTCGACGAGGT
>JADHXC010000047.1 GCA_016783135.1 Dehalococcoidales bacterium
TTAAAGCGGTACGCGAGCTGGGTTCAGACCGTCGTGAGACAGGTCGGTCTCTATCCGTCGTGGGCGTCCGGAGATTTGAGGGGGGCTCTCTCTAGTACGAGAGGATCGAGAGGGACAGACCTCTGGTGTTCCAGTTGTCCCGCCAGGGGCACTGCTGGGTAGCTACGTCTGGTGCGGATAAGCGCTGAAAGCATCTAAGTGCGAAGCCGGCCCCAAGATAATATCTCCCATCCTTCTTCGGAAGGAGTAAGACCGCAAGTAGATTACTTGTTTGATAGGCGGCAGGTGTAAGGGTAGTAATATCTTTAGCTAAGCCGTACTAATGGTCGAGGGCTTGGCCTGCTTCAGAGTTGGTATTAGTTTGAACATATAGGAGAGGGGTTGAAAAGCTCCTCTCCTTGTTTTATTTGATTTGGACATTTTTAGCCTCAAGTTACCGGTTCTAATTTTGGGGAAACAATTCGAGGCTAAGAAGGGCTAATCAGGCGTGATTTGTTTTTTGTGTTATGTAAAGACAGATACTTATTTGTCAAGGCGTTGTTGACGGTTCGAGAGTGAAGGCTTCAAGAGTGGGGGCTTTTTCTTCGGGTAACCTATCCCCCTGACCCAGCTTCCTGAGGATTTGGTGAAGGTTATTAGGGCTTGGCCTGCTTCAGAGTTGATATTAGGCAAAAACAGAAATCCACGGTCCAGGTTATCTGGCCGTGGATTTTTTGTTTGTGGGGGGTTACCGCCGGTGTCATTGCGAGCCATGGGCGAAGCAATCTCTACCCTACCATTCTCCTTTTTCAGTAACATTTATTATGATTCGATTCGGAGTGTTGATTGACCCTGCACCTCATGTTAGAATGCTTCCATTCACGAGTGCTCATTTACAATCCAGGACACGGTGAAGTTTATTGCGACACCCCTTGTCTCCAGCATGATTTCCTGCTGGAGACATTAACCAAAACGGTACTGCCTGATTACCGGAACAACCCTCGTATTGCCCCACCCGTGACGAGACATTCGCGATGCTTACCGCGAGCTATGTGAGACCGTAGAGGCGACAGGAGATTAAGATGAATAGGACCTATGAACCGACCTGGGAGTCGCTCAGAACTCATACCACGCCAAAGTGGTTCCAGGATGCCAAATTCGGGATATATACTCACTGGGGCGTTTACTCGGTCCCTGCGCGCGGTCCGAACGGAACATGGTATCCCTACAACATGTATCGAGAGGGAACGGAACAACATGAATACCACGTCAAGACCTACGGACCGCCCTCAGAATTTGGCTACAAGGACTTCATCCCCATGTTCACCGCAGAGAAGTTCGATGCTGCGGAATGGGCGGAGCTGTTCAGGAAGGCTGGTGCTCAGTTTGCCGGTCCCGTGGGCGAGCACCACGACGGTTTCTGCATGTGGGACAGCCGGTACACCGACTGGAATGCCGCCCGGATGGGGCCTGGCAGGGATGTTGTCGGCGAACTGGAGAATGCCATTCGAGCACAGGGCATGAGGTTCATGGTTGCCCTTCATCATGCCGAGAACTGGTGGTTCTATCCTCACTGGAGGGAGGACTGCGACACCTCGGCCCCGCAGTATGTCGGCCTGTACGGCCCCCTGCACAATCATAACTGGGCAAAACAGAAGCCCCAAACGCAGGAGCGGATGCAGGAGTGGTGGCTACAGGATAAGCCGACCAGGGAATACCTCGACAGGTGGCTGGCGAAAGGCCGTGAGGTCATCGACAAATACCGGCCCGATATGCTGTGGTTCGACTTCGGGATACGCGGACTCCCTGAGAAATACAGAAGAGACTTCCTTGCCTACTACTACAACAAGCAGAAGGAATGGGGCAAAGAGGTTGCCGTGACCTACAAGTGGCATGACCTCGTCCCCGGCACGGCTATCGTGGACCTGGAGCTGGGACGCATGGGGGAGCTGACCTACCACAACTGGATTACCGACACATCGGTCGACGACCAGGGTGCCTGGTCCTACGTGCAGGAAGCCCCGGTTTCAAGCCCGTGAGAGCCCTTGTACACAACCTGGTCGCTAACGTGAGCAAGAACGGTAACCTGCTGCTCAATGTTGGGCCCATGCCGAATGGCGAGATTCCTGAGCAGGCGAAGCAATGCCTGCTGGGGATAGGCAAATGGCTGGACGTGAACGGGGAGGCTATCTATGGGACGATTCCCTGGCTCAAGTATGGGGAAGGTCCGACGGAGATGAAGAGGACCGGCTACTTCAGCGAGCAGGACGAAGTGGAATACACGGCACAGGATATCCGGTTCACGGCCAGGGATAATGTGCTGTACGCGACGTTCCTGGGCTGGCCTGAAGAGGAGGTGATTATCGGAGCCTTGAAACGGCTGTACCAGGATGAGATTAGTTCCGTAATGATGCTTGGCGTTGACCGGGAGCTCAAGTGGTCAATGACCGAAGATGGCCTTGTGGTTGAAAGGCCTGAGGCAAAGCCCTGCGAGCACGCCTGCGTGTTCAGGATTCAGAGGCAAGACCCCTTCTAACAGGTTTTCATCAAGTGTGTAAGACAACAATAGGCTAAGGAGAATAAAATGAAGCTGGAAGGTAAGGTAGCCATTGTCGCCGGTGGTGGGCAAGGGATTGGTGAGGGTATTGTGAAGTGTTTGGGGGAGGAGGGGGCAGATGTCGCCGTGGTTGATATTAACGGTGATATTGCTCGTAAGGCTGCTGATACAGTGAAATCGATGGGGCGTAAGGGTCTGGCGGTAATCGCCGACCTTACTGATGACGAGCAGGTGACCAGGGCTGTTCAGGAGACTGTGGACTTCTTCGGTAAGATAGACATCCTGGTCAACAGTGTCGGCGGCACCAGTGAAGAGACAGGACAATTGATGGCGGAATATGCGGCATCACTGGGCGATGTTGCAGTGCTCCCGCCATACATGCGTTACAGTTCAGAGGTCTGGGACAGATACTATGAGTTAAATCTGAAAACGCATGTGATGATGAGTCATGCGGTAACACCTCACTTTATGAAGCAGCGAAGTGGGAAGATAGTCAACATATCATCTGATGCCGGGAGAATGGCTAGCCCGGACCAGATGCCGTACGCGGCCATGAAAGCAGGCGATATTTCGATAACCTGGTCCTTAGCGAGAGCACTGGCACCCTATAACGTCACCGTGAATTGTGTCTGCCCGGGATTCGTTTACACGCCACTCTGGGCACGGGGAGCGACTGGCAGGCTGGAAGCGGTACGCAATGCCAAGGCCCAGGGACAAGAGCTACCGGAACGCTTTCGTCGGTATGCTACCGAGGATGTTGAGGGACTGACGCCTTATGAATTCTGGCTGAAGTACATCGTTATTCCCGCCACTCCCCTGGGAAAAGAGCAGACAGCTGAGGACATGGGCCGTGCGGTGGTCTTCTTTGTATCTGATGATGCCATGAACGTCACCGGGCAAGTATTACACGTTGATGGCGGCCTGGTTATGCGCTAGGTGGATATGCCGTGCAGAGTACTGAAGAGGCAAGTCGCGGTTACTATTCGAAGAATTGAAACGGAAGGAGAAGTACCATGAGAGCTTGTGTTGCCACGGGAGAAAAGAGACGTATTGAGTGTAAGGAGGTGCCGACACCATCCGTAGAGCCGGGGATGCTCCTGTTGAAGACAAAGTATGCCTGTATCTGTGGTAGTGACCTTGAATACCTGGATGGTTCGCTGGCTCTTATCAGTCAAGGTGTTACCCACCCGGGAGCCGTTATGGGGCATCGGATGGCCGCCGAACTGGGACTTGATAGGCCCGCCGATATGCCGTCTCGGGACATAATCCCGGGCTCTATACCGGGGCACGAGTTTGTTGCTGATATTGTAGAGGTTGGTGAAGGGGTCAACGGCTGGGTAGTCGGCGACCGTGTTGTGCCTGGCTCCGGTCTACCCGGGGTGCCGCAGCCACAGAGGATGGTACCCAGACCACCCGGCGGCTATGAGACGTACAAATCCTTTGCGGAATACATGGTTACTTCCCCATTGGCGGTGCAGAAAGTACCCGACCATCTCTCTGATGAAGCAGCGGCATTTGTGGAGCCACTGGGCACCGGAGTTGGCTCGGTGATAGGGTCCGGGCTTAGACCGGGACAGTCCGGGGTCATCATCGGCGCCGGCAAGATAGGTTTACTGGCAATGATGTCAGCCAAGGTATCCGGGGCAGCACCGGTTATCGTCGTCGACCTTGTCCAGTCCCGCCTTGATAAGGCTCTTGAGCTGGGGGCCGATGCCGTTGTCAATGCCAGCAAGGTCGATGCTATCTCTGAAGTGGTGAGGCTCACTGGAGACGGCGCAAACGCGGTTGTCATTTGCGTTCGAGATGGTCGGGTCTTGAACCAGGCAGCCGAGATGGGTAGTCGTGGCGCCACTATTGTACTGGCAGGCTTCGTCCCGCCAACGGAAGTGAACCCGATGCTCTGGACATATAAGCAGTTGAGGATAGTCGGTGTTCTGGGCGGACCTGCCGGTAGCCAGAACGTTATGATGCTGTCAATGTATCTTATTGCCCATAAACAGATTGACCCGAGGCCACTGATTACCGAGATTATACCGTTTGATGATTGCCAGAGAGCAATCGATTCGGTCTACAGCGGCGACAATATAGCTGTTCTCCTGAAGCCATAGAGCCATAACTAAAGTAATAGCAGAAGGAGGTCTATTAGCATGGCAGATTCTGAAAACCACAAATTCAAACTGGAGACGGTTGACCACATCGGTATTCATGTGAGGGACTGTGAGAAGGTGATTGAAACCTGGGGACGGATGTTCGGCATTGGCCCCTGGGCCATTCGTGAGATGAGCGGTACTACACCGGAAGGGAAGACCGTTACCACGAAGCTTACCTTTGCCTATACGGACAACGGGGTGGAGCTTGAGTTGATACAGCCAGCAGAGGGTTATACCAAATTCATTGATACTCACGGGGAAGGCCTGCACCACTGGGGCTTTTTCGTGGATGATGTAGATGGGGAAGCAGCCAGGCTGGTAGAGAAGGGGGCCACAATCGTACAACAGAGGCCGGGCCAGTGGATATACCTGGACTGCGGCGGACCCGGTGGTGTTATCTTTGAGCTCATGCAAAGGCGCGGCAGGATAACCGATAGTTAACAGGGATATTCTGACTTGAAAGGGACCCCCTGGGCATAAGTACATGGCCGGGCATTTTTGTATGCGCCCAATGTCAGTCTATACTGCACAGGAAGCCATAATGTGCGACTGGTGGACTTTGCCAGGCCAGCGGCAATCTCCGTAGGTATAGTACCTGATGTTGCCGACCTGCCCCCTACCACAGGCCCTGCTGGTTGGGCTTCCCTTTTTCGTAGTCGCGTCCCAGGTGCTCGTAGGCCCGCCGGGTGGCCATTCGGCCGCGCGGGGTGCGCTCCAGGAAGCCTAGCTGCAGAAGGTAAGGCTCGTAGATATCGGTAATTGCGTCCGACTCCTCGCTGATGGAGGCGGCGATTGTGTCCAGGCCGACAGGCCCGCCGTTGAACTTGTCGATGATGGAGTAGAGGACCTTGCGGTCCAGCTCGTCCAGACCCATCGGGTCGACTTCCAGTCGAGTCAGTGCTTCAACGGCCACGGTGTGGGTGACGATACCATCTGCCTTTACCTGGGCGTAGTCCCGTACCCGTTTCAGCAGCCGGTTGGCGACACGCGGGGTACCCCGGGCGCGGCGGGCTACTTCCGCCAGACCCTCCGCCTCGGCCTCCACCTGGAGGATACGGGCGGAGCGCTTCAGGATGGTCTCTATCGAAGCCTCGTCGTAGAAATCAAGGTGGTAGACTGCGCCGAACCGGTCACGAAGGGGCGGGCTGAGCAGGGCGAAGCGGGTAGTCGCTCCGATGAGAGTGAAGGTGGGCAGGCTCAGCCGCAGGCTCTTCGCCCCCGGGCCCTTGCCGATGACTATATCCAGGGCTGAGTCTTCCATCGCCGGGTAGAGCACTTCCTCCACGGCGCGATGGAGGCGGTGAATTTCGTCGATGAACAGTATGTCCTGCTTGTGGAGGTTGGTCAGGATGGCGGCCAGGTCTCCGGTACGTTCTACGGCGGGACCGGATGTTACCCTGATGCTGCTGCCCATCTCGGTGGCGATGATGTGGGCCAGCGTGGTCTTGCCCAGGCCGGGCGGGCCGTAGAGCAGGACGTGGTCCAGGGCTTCGCCCCTTCCCTTGGCGGCGGCAATGGCAATGTTCAGGTTGTCTTTGACGGTATTTTGCCCGATGAAGTCGCCAAGAGACCTGGGCCGTAGACTGGTGTCAATAGGCTTGTCTTCCGCGCTGGGCTTACCGGAAAGTATACGTGCTATTTTCTGACCCCTGTCCTTTCTTTCCCTGGACCGTCGGGAGGGTGGGGAGGTTAATCCTGCATCGGAGGATTGATTAAGCGGAGTGTCCCCGATGTGTAATTATAGCATACTGTTTACCGGTCTGGACTACATGGCGGCTGAGTCCGGGGTATGTTCCCAGGGCAAATCCCGGGGCAGAAAAGGCGAGCCCGCATACGCGGGTTCGTTCGATTATGTTGGACATATACCGCTGCCGGGAAGGTTAAAACTCTGTGCCGTGCCCGTCTGTCACCAGGGACTCCTCAAAGGCCGGAGAGATATCGTGTTCTCTTTCCTCTGACAACTGCTATTCGTTCTTTTCTTGTTCGTTCCTGTAGCTTGAACCCGGCATTTCCCATATCAACTCGCAATGGGGCATCCTGACCATCGTTGCTCTTGTCGCCAATTGTATAACAGTAGCACCTGGTTGCCAATGTGCCTTCTCACAGCCTTGCAACTGAACAAAAAGCCGGAATGTGTGACGGTTTGCAGTCGGTCATCCCTTCCTCAATACCGAATTCCTTAATTCGCTTCTCTATGTGGGGATAGAAGAAATCAACGACTTTGAAAGCCCAGTTCATCATCTCCCTGCCAGACTACTTCCCTCTCCCTAAAGTTGCGACTGCATTCCGTAGGGCAGGTATCCTGCTACTGGGGTAAAGCAACAATAACTGGTGCAAAATGAAACAAGAAAAGCAAACCGCCCTGAGATTACTAAAAGTAGTGCCCACATCGCTAGACTTGAACACTTTATTGTACTACCACCTTGTCCTTATCCGGTGGCCAAATGAAGGTCCCTGAAAAAACTCTCCCCGGCCAAATCGAATTTCGTCGAAATTGCCGGGGGGTTCCAGGTATCGTCCCTTTTGGTGGAGATAGGGGGACTCGAACCCCCAACCTCTGCATTGCGAACGCAGCGCTCTCCCTGTTGAGCTATATCCCCACACCTACGTGATACATTGTAGCATGTCGTTCCTTGTCAGTCACTATCATACTTGATATACTTAGAGCGTACCTCTCGGGACAAGAAATACCATGGAATTTGAGACTGTCATCGGGCTGGAGGTGCATGTCCAGCTTCAGACCCGCAGCAAGATGTTCTGTTGTTGCAGTGCAGACTACGCCAGCACACCCCCCAATACCCACGTCTGCCCGGTCTGCCTCGGCATGCCCGGTGTCCTTCCCGTCATCAACCAGCAGGCCGTGGAGTACACCGCGATGACGGCACTGGCGCTGAATTGCACCATCTCCGAATATACCAGGTTTGACCGTAAGAGCTACCCTTACCCCGACCTGATGAAGGGATACCAGATTTCGCAGTATGAAGACCCCATCGGGCTTAACGGCTGGCTGGTCATCGAGGTGGACGGTCAGACCAGGCGGGCGGGCATCACCCGCGTCCACCTCGAAGAAGATACCGCCAGGCTGACACACCGTTCCGCTCCGGGTGAAGGGGCCTACAGCCTGGTGGATGTGAACCGCTCCGGGACGCCGCTGATGGAGGTTGTCGGTGAACCGGACCTGCGCTCCCCGGAAGAGGCCCGGCAGTACCTCATCAAGCTGCGCAGCGTCCTCCGCTATCTCGGCGTATCCACCGCCAATATGGAGGAAGGCAGTTTCCGCTGTGACGCCAATATCAGTATTCGCCCCGAGGGAAGTGATAAGTTAGCCGCCAAGGTCGAGGTAAAGAACATGAACAGCTTTCGGGCTGTCTATCATGCCCTTGAGTATGAGGAAAAGAGGCAGAGGAAGGCCGTTGAGCAGGGTGAGGATATCTTCCAGGAGACGCGTGGCTGGGTGGAGGAAGAGGGGAAGACCGTCTCGCAGCGCGGCAAGGAGTACGCTGACGATTATCGCTACTTCCCCGAGCCGGACCTGCCACCGCTCTCACTCAGTGCCGATTGGGTGGCGGAGATAAAGGCCAGACTGCCGGAACTGCCCGAAGCCAAACGCGACCGCTTTATGACTGATTACACCCTGCCGAGATATGACGCCAGTCTGCTGACCAGCTCCAGGGAAATGGCCGATTACTTCGAGGCCTGCCTGGAGACCGGACTGCCCGACGGTCTTGCCCCACCTGGGAGAGCCAAGGCAGTGAGTAACTGGCTCCTCGGCGATTTCAGCCGTCTGCTCAACGCCACCAGCACCGAGATAGGTGACTCCAGAGTGACCCCGGAGCAGCTCTGTCAGTTGCTCGACCTCATGCAGAAGGGCACCGTCACCGGTCCCGCCGCCAAGCAGGTTTGGGAGGAGATGTTCAAGACCGGCAGACCGGCCCGCGAGATTATTGACCGGCAGGGATTGAGCCAGATAACCGATACCAGCGAGATAGAGGAGGCGGTCGACCAGGCAATCGCCGCCAATCAACAGGCCGTAGCCGATTACAAGGCAGGCAAGGAAACAGCAGTCAAGTTCCTCGTTGGCCAGGTAATGAGAACCACCCGGGGCCGCGCCAATCCGCAGCTGGCAACCGAACTGCTGAAGAAGAAGTTGGGGGAAGAATAACAGAATGCAGACTGCTTTCAATGTGATTCAGATTATAGTATCAGTATCTCTGGCACTGGTCATCCTCTTGCAGGTAAAAGGCGGTGGCCTGGGAGGTATCTTCGGCCAGGCTGACTCCGTCTATCGGACTAAGCGGGGCGTGGAGAAGAGGCTTTTCCAGATGACCATTGGCCTGGCAGTCGTCTTTGTAATCGTCTCAATAATTTCTCTCAAGGTTGCCTAGTCGCTGACTGACATGAGTGCCATAGTTACCCTGACCACTGACTTCGGACTGTCTGACGCCTATGTCGCCGCTATGAAGGGCGTCATCCTGGGTATAAATCCCGGTGTCAGGCTGGTTGACATCTGCCATACCGTAAGGCCACGGAACATCGCCCAGGCAGCCTTTGTCCTGAGCACGGCATATCGGTTCTTCCCCGTGGGGACAATACACCTGGTGGTCGTCGACCCCGGTGTTGGCAGCGAACGAAGGAGCGTTATCCTGAAAACGTCATCGGCCTGTTTTGTGGCCCCGGACAACGGGGTCCTGAGCTACATCGTCGAGCAATTCTCACCCGGGCCCGACCCGGCAGAGACCGGCAGCCTCACTGAGAGGCAACTCGGACCGGAGCTGGAGGCAATCGCCATCACCAGGCCGCAGTTCTGGCGCTCGCCGGTCAGCCCCACCTTCCACGGGCGGGATATCTTTGCCCCGGTGGCGGCGCATCTCTCCCTGGGACAGCCACCATGCGATTTCGGGGAGCCGATAACATCCTTGAAGGTACTCACACTCACCCGCCCATGGCGGAAGCCGGACGGCTCAATGGTCGGAAATATCCTGCATATCGATGTCTTCGGCAACCTGATTACCAGCATCCGGTGCCAGGATGTGCTGCCGATAACGGGTACTCTGGTGACCGAGGTCGGCGGCAGGGTTATCTCCGGGCTGGTTAATACCTACACAGAAGGTGAAGGACTTCTCACTCTTTTCGGCAGCAGCGGCTACCTGGAGATTTCACTTAGAGACGGCAGTGCCCGCGACGTACTCGGTGCTGACGCCGGTGACGAGGTTATAGTACAATCATTGGCAGGAAGTCAGCAATGAAATGCCCTGTCTGCAAGCAAGAGGCTGAAGTACACCTGTACTACTGCGCCCGGTGCGCCGTCTGCGTCCATGAGAGAATGCCGGGAGAAGCACGTCGCTCAATCCCATAAGGATACCGGGTAATGGGACACACCAGCACTCAGAAGGAGGGGTATCAATGAAGAAGTGGTTGATGGTCATCCGGGCACCGTTCCTGCCGCTGGCGGTGGTGCTTGCCTTCCTCGGGGCCTGCATCGCCTGGTACGAGTCCCGCGAAATCGGGGCGACGTTCGACTTCAACATCGGCTACGCCTTTCTGGCAGGAATCGGAATACTCCTTGCCCACATCAGTGTCGACGTCCTTAATGAATATTTCGACTTCCGCAGCGGCGTAGACCTGAGAACGCAGCGGACGCCTTTCAGCGGGGGTAGTGGCGCCCTTCCCGCCGGCCTGATTACACCGCGCCAGGCCCTGTACCTCGGTGCAGGGACCCTGATAGCAATAGTACCGCTGGGCATCTTCTTCGTGCTGGACAAGGGCTGGGCACTGCTGCCGCTGCTTCTGGTAGCTGCCGCCATGATTGTCCTCTACACGCCCTTCATCCTCAAGATGGGCTGGCCGGAGTGGGCACCGGGAGCCGGGATGGGGTCTCTCCCTGTTTTGGGAGCCTACTTCGTGCACGCCGGTGCCTTTGATGTATCGACCATAATCGCTGCGATACCCTCAGGAATCCTGGTACACAACCTGCTCCTTCTCAATGAGTTCCCCGATGTCGAGGCCGACAGCACTGCGAACCGCCGCACGTTACCAATCGTCCTCGGCAAACGTCGTGCCAGTCTGGTCTATTCAGTGCTGACGGTGCTGGTCTATCTGTGGATTATCGGTGGCGTAATCTCAAGCGTGATGCCGCCATTTTCCCTGCTTGGCCTGCTTACCATTCCCTGGGCGGTCAAGGCAATCCGCGGCGCTCTCAACTATCAGGACATGAACAAGCTGGTCCCGGCAATGGCCAACAATGTCCTGGTCGTCCTGCTGACCCAGTTGCTCATGGGCATTGGCTACATTCTGGCGGGGGTTTTATAGGCGGTTGGGAACAGCCTCATCAGTCGGGACCAGAGAGCCGGGAAGCCGGCCCCTCCAGGATATATTCATGGCTGTGCCGCCCCGGTACGACCTTATCAACCGGCTGATAACCTGGGGACAGGATAATACGTGGCGTCTCCTGGCAGCCCGGGAGTGCCTTGGCTCATCCCCGGAGAGACTGCTCGATATTTGCTGCGGCACCGGCAAGCTGGCTATCGACATGGCCGGAATCGCCGATAGTAGCATCCGGATAGTGGGCGTTGATTTCAGCCTGCCCATGCTGGAGTTGGCGGTAACTGAAGCCGGACGCAGCAACAGTGGTGAAAGGGTCTCGTTCGTCCACGGCGATGCCGCGGCGCTGCCGTTCCCGGACGGCCATTTCGACTGTGTTGGCATCGCCTTCGCCTTCCGCAACCTCACCTATAAGAACCCGCTCACACTGCGCTACCTCGCCGAGATAGTCAGGGTGCTGCGCCCGGGAGGCAGGTTCGTCATTGTGGAGAGCAGCCAACCGCGAGTGCGGTTGATAAGGAAGCTATTTCACCTGTACCTGCGCACTTTCGTGTTCCGGCTGGGCTACCTGCTCTCCGGCAACAGGGGCGCATACCGCTACCTGGCGGAATCGGCGGCACGGTTCTATCCCCCCGATGAACTAGGAAAACTCCTTAGTTCATCGGGCTTCAGCCGGTTCCTCTCACGACCCCTGATGTTCGGCACTGTCGCCATTCACATTGCCGTTAAGTAACGATGGGAGATACATCTCCGGTAGAGGTAAAAGGAGACTGACCGGATGTCCAGAACTGACCTGATTCTGCTCCATGCACCGAGCGTGTACGACTTCCGCGAGAAGACGATTCTCTACGGACCGGTGAGCGACCAGATACCGTCGTCGCCGGTCTTCGAGATGTACCCCATCGGTTTCGTCAGCCTCGCCGAATACCTCGAGCGTGCCGGATACCGGGTGCGCATCGTCAACCTCGGCGTGCGGATGCTCACCGACCGCAAATTCAACGCCGAGAAGATGATTGCGAAGCTGAAAGCACCTGTCTTCGGTATCGACCTGCACTGGATGCTGCACTGTCATGGTTCCATAGAGGTTGCCAGGCTGGTGAAGAAGCTCCACCCCGAGTCAAAGGTATTATTCGGCGGCCTATCCTCCTCCTACTGGTTTTGGGAGCTGATGGAGTACCCGGAGATAGACTATATCCTCCGGGGCGATTCCACCGAAGAGCCCCTGCGCCAGCTTATGGACTGCGTATCCACCGGCCGGGACCCTGAAGACGTATCCAACCTGGTCTGGCGGGACAGCCGGGGGGAAGTCCGCGAGAATCCCTTCACACATGTTCCCATGGACCTCAGTCACGTCATGCAGGACCACTTCACCAACACGATACGCTCGGTCATCAGGTACCGCGACCTTGCCAGCTATATGCCCTTCAGGGGATGGAAGGACTACCCCATCAGCGCCGTCTTCACCTGCCGGGGCTGCACCCAGGACTGCACCATTTGCGGTGGCTCGGCAACCACCTTCCGCAATTCCTTCAATCGTCCCAGACCCGTGTTTCGCTCCCCGGAGGCAGTGGTCAAGGACATCAGGCAGATAGCACGCTTCAGCAACGGGCCCGCCTTCGTGCTCGGCGACCTGCTGCAGACTGGAAAAGAATATACCGGCGAGTTCTTCCGGCTGCTCCGGGAAAACCCGGTCAAGAACCAGCTAATCTTCGAGTTGTTCAATCCGGCATCCACCGGGTTCCTGCAGGAGATGGGCAAAGCAGCACCGGGCTTTTGTCTTGAGATGTCACCGGAGTCCCATGACCCCGGGGTCAGAAAGACCGAGGGCAGGCATTATTCCAACGAAGCCATGGAGCAGACATTCCGTGACGCCCTCGACGCCGGTTGCAGTCGACTCGACGTGTTCTTCATGATAGGAATGGCCGGCCAGACCCCGCAGTCGGCACTGGATACTGTCGATTACTGCGGGCAACTGCTGGAAAAATTCAACGGTGACAAACGGCTCTATCTCTTTATTGCACCCCTGGCACCATTCCTCGACCCCGGCAGCCCCGCCTTCGAGAACCCGGAGAACGGTTACCGCGTCCTGTTTAAGACCGTGGAGGAGCACCGGCAGGCCCTTGTGCAGCCGAGCTGGAAGTATGCCATTAACTATGAGACCGATACCATGAACCGCGGGCAGCTTGTGGAGACGACCTATGAGGCAATGATTCGCCTCAACCGGCTGAAGGCGGAGTACAGGGTGATTTCAAAGGAACTTTCCGAAGCAGAGAACCGCCGGCTGGAAGCCGCCCGTGAGATGACGCAGACGATTGATGACATCGTCTCAAGCGGTGACTATGAAGCACTGCTTCGGCTGAAACCGCAGATAGACCGGATAAACATGTCCGCCTACACCCACTGGGAGGAACTCAAGCTGCCGATGGGCAACAACGGAGTGAGATTCCTTCGCTCTCTCTGGACGTGGGCTACGGGGCACTGACGGAACGGCTACTTGGCCCTCCACCCACCTTGCCTCAGATGACCAACACGGGAAACGTTAAGGGGGACACCCCTCTTTGACACCCTAAAACGGTGCGAGGCCAGTATTTCAGGCAGGGGCAATCGCACCTTAATGAGTGCTGCAGTTGGAAGTGCCTACTGGATATTGACAGGGAGTTTGGAGGGACGAAGTCCCTCTTATATAAATAAGTCCCCTTCCCCTTATCGAAGGGGAAGGGGATGGGGTTCCCATATTCACCGAGGGTATAAATCGCTCAAAAAGAGAGTCCAGAGTAGGCCTACTCCGACAGGAGCAGGCCTATTCCGTGACCACACCCGTCCCGTAGGCCAGTATCTCGGAGGCGTTCTGCATCACCATCGATGTAGTGAACCGCAGTCCGACAATGGCATTGGCCCCCTGCTTCTCGGCGTCCTCTACCATCCGCTGAAGCGCCTGTTCCCGGGACTCGGCCATCATTTTAGTGTATTCGGTTATTTCGCCGCCGACCATTCCCCTTAGTCCGGCCATGATGTCCCGCCCAACGTGCCGGGCCCGGATGGTGCTTCCCTTGACCAGACCAATGGTCCTGGCGATGTTCTTGCCCTCTATCCGCTCTACAGTGGTAATAATCAATTGTCTACCTCCTTGAAGTCGTCCTTCTTCGCCTGGGTTATCCTGTCCCTGATGACTATCCCGAGGAGTACCACAAATGCCACCGAGACCACCCCCACGACAATCCGTATCCAGAGGGAAATCTCATCGGCCATGAAGAAACCCCTGGCCATCCACCCGGACAGGGCAAGTATGCCTAGCCCGATTACAATGAAAGCCGCGTTCTGCATACTAACCTCCCTCGCAGATGATGATTATACATCTATTATCGTTTCTGTTTCCATACCGTACCCTGAGGCGTATCCTCCAGGGTGATATTCAGTTCAGCCAGCCGGTCACGTATCTCGTCGGCAAGCTGGTACTGCTTCGCCTCGCGCAATCGTACCCGCGTGGAGATGAGCAACTCTATAAACGGCTCGGCGCCTACGAACGGCGTCTCCGGCGTTTCTAGCGTCAGCCCCAGTACCCCTGCCATCTCCCTGAGCGTATCTCGTGCCCCCGAAGCGTCGTATCCGGCTTCATATGCCCGGTTTATCTCCCGCGCAAGGTCAAAGAGGGTGGCTATCGCCTGTGCCGTACCGAAATCATCGTCCATCGCCTCAATGAACCGCTGCCGGTAGGGTTCCGTGTCCAGTCCGTCTCCGGGGGTCTTACCCGCAGTACGTTCATCACTTGCTGCCTGTCGCAGTCGTTCCGCCCCCCTCTCCGCCGCTTCCAGCGCCTCGTCGGAATAGCTGAGCGGACGCCGGTAGTAGGAACTAAGGATGAATATACGGATTGCGTCCGGGCTATATATCTCCAGGGCTTCCCGTATCGTTATCAGGTTGCCCAGTGACTTGCTCATCTTCTCTTCGTCCATCTGGAGCAGCCCGTTGTGCAGCCAGTATTTGGCGAAGGGCTTCTTGCCGGTAAAGCTCTCCGACTGAGCAATCTCGTTCTCGTGGTGGGGAAAGACCAGGTCCTGTCCGCCGCCGTGAATATCTATGGTGTCACCGAGGTACTTCAGGGACATCGCACTGCACTCGATGTGCCAGCCTGGCCTTCCCTTACCCCAGGGGCTGTCCCAGGACGGCTCGCCGGGCTTCGCCTCCTTCCAGAGGACGAAGTCCATCGGGTGCTCCTTCTCCTCCTCCGCCTCGATACGCGCCCCGGCCATCATCGAGTCCAGCGTGCGGCGGGACAGCTTCCCGTAGTCAGATACGTTCCGCACCCGGAAGTATACGTTGCCGCCGACGGCGTAGGCGAACCCCTTGTCCACCAGGCCATTGACAACCTCTATTATCTTCTCTATCTCTCCCATCGCCCGCGGGTAGACATGGGCGGAGAGTATATTCAGTGCCTCCATATCCTCGTCGTAGCGGATAGTATACTTCTGTGTCAACTCGGGTACAGACACACCGAGGCGGTTTGCGGTATCGATGATGTTGTCCTCGATATCGGTGATATTCTGTACATGCCTGACCCTGTAACCACGAAATTCAAGGTACCGCCGGACAACATCGAAGAAGATGTAGCTCATGGCATGGCCGATATGAGCGTCACTGTAAGGATTAACGCCACAGACGTACATCGTCACTTCGTCACCCTGCGGTACGAACTCCTCTTTATGTCCGGAAAGCGTGCTATACACTCTCATGTTGTTTCCTTATCCCGTTTCTGCTTCTTCCAGCAAGGCAACCGCCCAGACAGCAATTCCTTCTTCACGGCCCACAAAACCCATTCGCTCCGAGGTTGTAGCCTTGATGCTCACCCGACCTGCTTCTATTCCCAGCGCCCTGCCGAGTTGCTCCCTCATCCGGTAGATAAACCCGCCAAGCGCAGGGCGCTCCGCCACAATGGTTGCGTCAATATTACCAACCCGCCAGCCTTGCTCAGCCAGCTCATCCCGCACCCTCTCCAGTAGCACCAGGCTCGATATATCATGGTATTCCGGGTCACCGGGCGGGAAGTGGTTTCCGATATCGCCCAGAGCAGCCGCTCCCAGGAGCGCATCAATCACCGCGTGGGTCAGTACGTCGGCGTCACTCCAGCCGCTCAGTCCCTTCTCAAAGGGGACCTCTACGCCGCCCAGTACCAGCCGGCGCCCCGGCACGAGCGCATGAACGTCGTAGCCGATGCCAACACGCACCCCTGTCACCCCCTCTTCTTCAGCAGGACCTCGGCAAGAACAAGGTCGTCCGGATTGGTTATCTTGATATTATCATACGAGCCCTGGTAGAGCACCACGCGATAGCCCAGTTGTTCAACCACCGTAGCATCATCGGTTACCTCGTCTTTGACCTTGCGATAGGCTTTTTTCAAGATGTCGTACCGGAATACCTGCGGCGTCTGCACTGCCCACATACTGTCGCGCGCCGGCGTGTACCGGACAACGCGGTCCGGCCCGGCAATCTTGATTGTATCCGTAACCGGTACGGCTGCCACCGCTGCACCTGTATCTGCGGCTGCTTTCAGACCGTTCTCAATCAAGTCCCCCGTCACCAGGGGGCGGGCACCGTCATGGACTACCACCCACTCGCATCCCTTCAACCGCTCAAGACCGGCCCGGACCGAGTCCTGGCGCCGCGCACCACCGATACAGACCTCCCTCACTTTCGACCATCTGCGCTCGACTATTAACTCCTGTGTCTCCGTTACCTTCTCTTCACGGACAACGACAGCTATCTGGTCAATAGCCTTGCAGCCCTGGAAAACACCGAGCACCCGCGCCAGCAGCAGTTCACCACACAGCGGGGCAAACAGCTTGTCTCCACCCCCCATTCTCAGGCTACTTCCGGCAGCCACAATCACGGCCCCGACGGTTGATTCTTGGTCCTTGTTCTTATCCACGTTCGTTCAAAGTCTCACCAGGTTCAAACTGAGTTTACCATATTGGGTTCAGGTTGGAAACCGTGATAGAATATGGGTCAAGGTGACCCATCCCCCTATCCCCTTCTGGGGAGTCAAAGAGGGAGCGTCCCTAACAGGGTACTGAAAAAGGGGAGTCCAGAGGGCAGGCCCCTTCTGAGGGGCACCCCCTCTGGCAGGGGTCTGGGGGTGTCCCCCAGATATAATCTCTACCCCCTTCCTGGCCAGGAAGGGGGTCAGGGGGATGGTCGAAAGTCTGTCATAAACCTGATAGAGGACACTTCCTGGGTCAGAGAAGGAATATCAGATAGCGCACAAAAGGGAAACCGGATGACCGAAGACAGGTACGCATCGAAACGATTTGACATCCAGCCGGAAGACGCCATTGATGTAGCGGTGCTGGAGACCATACCGTTTGACTACCCCGGTTCCGGGACTGAGGTAGTCTACGAGACCGAGGAGTTCACCGCCGTCTGTCCCTGGACCGGCCTGCCTGATTTCGGCCGGCTCACCATCCGCTACCTGCCGCAGGACTCGCTGGTAGAGTTGAAGTCGCTCAAGTACTACCTGACCTCGTTCCGCAACGTGGGCATCCTCCAGGAGCACGTAGTAAACCGGATTCTCAACGACCTCGTAGCGCTTCTGAAACCGGTCTCGATGGCAGTGGAAGCGGAGTACCGCGAGCGAGGCGGCATAAGGGGCAGGGCGGTGGCCCGATACCGGAACGAAAACAGAGATAAGGATGATGCCGAAAATGAAAGTCAGTAAGTACCTTGATGCCAGTCCCAGCCAGGAGTTGCCCGGAGTGGTCAAGCGCGAGGTTGTCAATGCCGATGACGGAGCGCCCAACTTCTGCATGAGAGTGTTTGAGGTCGACCCCGGCAGCGCCACGCCGTGGCACTCACACCCGTGGGAGCACGAGGTCTATATCCTCGAAGGGCAGGGGGTAGCCGTCAGCGAGCAGGGAGAGACGCCGGTAGCCAGGGACAGCGTTGCCTTCGTCCCGCCCGATGAGCAGCACTGCTTCCGCAACACCGGCACCGGGGTCTTTCGGTTTATCTGCGTGATACCGTTTGTGGAGTAGTAGGGGCTGGGCGCAGGCAACTAGCACAACATCGCCGGAGGAAAAGGGACGACTAGACTGTCAGGCGCAGCCTTAACCTCCTCGCAGACTCCTGCGCCATTCTGAGGCCCAGCGCCCTAGCCTCGTCCGGCGTTTCTATCACCCGCCCACCAAAGGACTGGGGCGTGGACCGCCTACTAATTCTGGTCTTTGCTCCCCTCACCAGACGAGACTTCGCCAAAGGTGTCCCTTCTGAACTCATCCAACATCTCCTTGTAGTACTTCACAAAGAACAGCGGGTTAGAATCAGCCGCGAAGTAGTGCTTGCGCCTTATCCATATGAACCAGGCAGTGTCCCGAATGTGGTGGAAAAAGGAATCGGCATATCCTACCCTATAGAAAAGCCAGGTAATAGAAAGGGAGGATATACCGATGAAGAAAGGGTACCACAAAGGACAGGAATTGACCATGTCAGAGCTGGGGTT